>JBGTMK010000342.1:0-3037 GCA_041743605.1 Nostoc sp. | reverse complement strand
GGCATCATAACTTGCCCAGAGGTAAACATCCGTCCATTCAGATGAAAGCGGCACTTCAAAAGCAATTGGCATCATAAGTGCAACAACTTCGCTGCTAGAGGCGAGTTTACCTACTTTTCCCTTGTCTATCTCTTGTAACGCTGCATCTAATCTATCGACTGCGATCGCACGCCAAACCCAGGATGGAATTGACTGTTGCCAGCCGTTTTGCTGAGTTACAATTGGCCCGACGATGTATTGAACAATTTCACGACTTGCTCCTGCTAAATCAAGTAGACTGGCTGTTACAGCTTTGTTAATCCCTTGGCTGGTTAGTAGGTGAAGTATCTTTCTAGTGCTAGGAGTAAGAATTTCGCTAGCTTTTTGGCTTTTGCTGTTACGGATGGTTTCTTCGACATCGAATAAGCTTTGCTGCTGGTTCATATTCCTTATGTGTAAATAAATACTGCCAGCTAGAAATACTTCTAACTGGCAGTGCTTTTTGATAATGGGTGTGTTTTGCTATGGCAGAAGTAGGTTATCCCAAACGCTTCTAGGAGTAACGTGATGCAGCAGTTGCTTCCTTGCTTGAGTGAATTTAGCTAGCAATTGAGTGCTTTTTAATCTCTGCCACCAGTTGTGTTGCAGGTAGGTAAGCAGCCATAATTGTGTCTCGTGATTCCAGCTTGAGATGGAGTTACTCAAACTGAGTGCGTTGAGAATATCGTTGGGAGGCACTTCCAGTTGACTTGTGATTTCTTTTGAGATGGAAGCTAACATTGTGATGTTGGCGATCGCTTGACCAGGACTGCCTGAACTGATGGCTAGTATTTTTTCTGTTACCTCGATTTGTTGGTCTTTGAGGACAGAGATAATCTCCTCATCAGTTAACCTTTGGAAAGGTATGATTTGACACCTACTCTTGATAGTGGGTAATAGCTTTTGAGGATAGGACGATATCAGGATAAATGTTCCAGTTTTCGGTTCTTCCAGCGTCTTGAGAAGTTTGTTGGCGGCGGTAGGGTTGAGCATATCTGCTTCGTGGATAATCACCACCTTTTGCTTGGCCTTGACTGCACTAGTTGAAAGAAATTCGATTACCTCGCGCACCTGTTCTACTCGAATAGCAGGTATACCTTTCTGCTGGGAGGTGTTTTCGGGATGGGTTGGTTTGATTTGTAAGATGTCTAGATGGTTATTTTCTCCTGCGATCGCGGAGCGACTCTCTCTTGGGAGTATCGCATTTGCGATCGCCAGAGCGGTTTTTCCTTTCCCTACTCCCTCAACTTGACTGCTAAATAGGTATGCAGGAGCAATTTTATTCTGTTCGATTGCTTCAGTCAGGAGAAGTTTGGCGGTATGCTGTCCGGTGATTTCTGTAAATGGGTTGTTTTTCATATCGTAGAAATTTCAGCAATTCGACTGGTTAGGTTGTCAACTCCGCTTTTGAGTTCGGCTTCGAGTTGTACAAGTAAAGTAAGGCTGTGTTTAAGCTTTTGAACGCCTACAAACTTGACTTCATCTTTGAGGTAATACAATCTTTTGGGGCTTTTCAGTTCGGCTATTTCTGCAATCTTCGTATCAGATAATTTAGTTTCTACCCCAGCTTTGGTTATTAACCAAGTGCGGAAAATAGAGGTAAGTGTTGCTACTATTTTGAGCGGGTGTTCATTATTATCTAGTAGTTTAGATACCTGCACTATTGCTAAACTTGGATGGTTTCTTAACATAGCAATAGTAAGCTTTATGTAGTCAGTATTATGATTCCCAACGAGCTGTTTTACTTCCTCAACAGAGATTATTTTTCCACTTGCATAAACAGCAAGTTTAGCGAATTCGCTATCGGCTCGTGCAGTGTTATTGCCAATTGCTTCAGCTAGGTAATCAGTGATATCTGGAGTGAGTTTAACTTGATGGATGGCTGCATATTTTCCTATCAAGTTAACTATCCCCTTTTTATCCCAACTTAGGACGAGAGGAAACTCTTCTTGTTGGGCATATTTTAGGATAGTTTTTACTACTGTTCTGCGCGAATCTGGCTTTTTATTACCAGTAATTAATAGAAGGTTGCTTGAAGGTATTCGGGAAAGGTAATTTTCAAGTTGTTGGTTATTATCTTCATTTGATAAACTTCCAATTAGAGAGTCGCTGTCTGTATGAATAATTTTATTACCTTCTCCAAAGGGCAAAGTCATAACCTCGGTAAAGACTTTGGCAGCAATATTTTTCTCATTCCCAGATAGCTTAACGTAATTGAAAGCTCTCCATTCCGCATGAACATTTTGATTCACTAAATAATCAATTTTTTGATTTAGTGAGTAGCTATCTTCGCCGTAGTACAGGTATACAGTCATGATAGATTAGATAAACATTTATTTATCAGGCGTTAGTCGTAAGCGGTGGTTTAAAAAATAAGAGTTAGTATTAACTCTTTCCATATCCTTAGTATTTGTTATATATCCGCTAGCAAAATATAGCACTCAGTAAATACTTAATTTTGTGCTGGCTGTACTGACTTATGATTTGAGACTTTCTGAACAGTGTTTTCTACTGGTTGAGTACCCAAATATTTCCGCCAAGAATCCAATTGTTGGAGATACTCTATGACTCCACTAGAACCAGTTACCTCATATAGCGCAATAGCTGTTTCCCATTCCTTTAAGCTAGCTTTTTTATGGGAAAGAATTTTGACTATAGCTCCTGGAAGTTTAGTCTCTTTACCAGTATCTAGATTTAGGTGTGATACGCTTTCTAGTAATAGTTCTTGTTCGGATAAAGGAACACCACCATCTTCGATGTTCATAGTATGAAGTTGGGCACTAATTCCTGATAGAGGAAGAGTATGCTGAATTAATTTTTTAACTTTCTTGGTTTTAGCATTCCTCCTTTTTGGTTTAACGATAACTGGGTTGTTTGGTTCTGCAACTTTGTAACACTGGGGAAGTTCTAGAGAAAGTTGGCCTGTTAAGTGCCATGATGCACTTCGTTTTTCTGGCGGGGTGATCCGGTACGAGAACTCGGCTGTTTTTCTCGCATCGCCAAATTTCCTTAGTTTGAC
>JBGTMK010000341.1:0-7583 GCA_041743605.1 Nostoc sp. | reverse complement strand
GCATTGGGATTAGGGGAGAGGTGAAAGGTGACAGGTGATAGGGCATAATCTGTACCCTGTACCCTGTACCCTATTCCCTTCACGGGTTGAGTACAACTTTGATGCAGTTATCTTTCTTGTCCTTAAAAATTTCGTAGCCGTGGGGCGCTTGCTCTAGAGGTAAGCTGTGAGTGATGATAAATGTTGGATCGATTTCACCATTTTGGATGTGTTCTAGCAAAGGTTTTAGATACTTGTGGACGTGGGTTTGTCCCATTTTCAAGGTTAGACCCTTGTTCATAGCAGCACCCATTGGCACTTTGTCTACAAAGCCTCCATATACACCCGGAATTGAGACGTGGCCACCTTTCCTACAAGACACAATTACTTGTCGTAATGCCGTTGGACGGTCTGTTTCTAAACGTACTGCTTGCTTTACCTGGTCGTACAACGCCATAAAATCTGTGCCGTGTGCCTCCATTCCTACTGCATCAATGCAAGCATCGGGGCCACGACCGCCAGTCATTTCTTTGAGTGCTGCGCCTACATCCACTTCTTCGTAGTTTAAAACTTCAGCTTTGCCGTATTCTTTAGCCATTTGCAGACGTTCGGGAATGCGGTCAAAGGCAATTACCCGTTCTGCGCCTAGCATATATGCGCTTTGAATTGCGAATTGTCCCACTGGGCCACAACCCCAAACGGCGACAATATCACCGGGTTGGATGTTGCAGTTTTCGGCTGCCATATAGCCTGTGGGAAAAATATCTGTTAAAAATAGTACTTGCTCATCCGTTAAACCATCGGGGATTTTAAGCAAACCGACATCAGCAAAAGGCACTCGTGCATACTCTGCTTGACCACCGGCGTAACCGCCGAATAAATGAGAGTAGCCAAATAGACCTGATGGCGAATAGCCCATTTGCTTTTCTGCTAACCAACCATTGGGGTTAGAGTTATCGCACAACGACCATAAATCCCGATTGCAGAAAAAGCAGTTACCGCAGGAGATAGTGAAAGGAACAACTACGCGATCGCCTACATTCACATTTTTAACTGCACTTCCAAGTTCTACGACTTCCCCCATAAATTCATGACCAAGGATATCGCCCTTTTCCATTGTGGGGATGTAGCCGTTATAAATATGCAAGTCAGAACCACAAATGGCTGTGGAAGTAATTTTAATAATGGCATCACGTGGGTTGATAATTTTAGGTTCAGGAACTGTTTCCACGCGCACGTCGTTTGCTCCATGCCAGCAAACTGCTTTCATAATTATTTAGTCCTTAGTTATGAATTGTGGCTTATTAATATCAAAATAAATACTGGATTTATTCTGATTCTGAGACGCAATAATTATCGCGTCTCAGTAACTGCTTAAAACTTACTCAACAATGTATGATATCAAGTCCGGTTAAACACTTATAAAACGTCATTGCGAGTGGAACGTTCGCGCAGCGTCTCGTAGAGAAGCAATCCCAATGTCTCTGCGATTGCTTCTCTGCGGGAACGCTAAAAGCGAACGCAATGACAACTAATTACCGGGACATGATATGATGTCCGCCAAATCACCCATAATAAACAGTTTGTAGTAGGGACTTCAGTCACCAAAGCTAGGACTAAAGTCCTTACTACGAACATTTTTGATTCAGCTTGATTAACCGGTCATGATATGAATCAAAAGTTTAGACTCAAAATTTGCTACAAGTCTAGCTTCTGTCTCTCAGTTGCTTGCTAGGAGCATTTTGGTAATAACCCTCTTTATCTCCAGTCAATGGTTGAACTGTTTCTCCGACTCTACCTTTTGTAGACTCAAGAAACTCTTTTGTCGCTTCAGGAGTTTTTTCATCCAAGTTTAACTTTTCGCGGATATTATCAACAGCCCCTTTTAATGGATTTTGAGAATTATTGATTTGGGTATCGTTTCTAATTTCACCTTGCTGATTTGGTGTTCCTTTATAATAAGTACCTTCTGGAGTTTTGACATCAGCTTGTGCTATGTCAGTGTAGCTAAAAGCCTGACCCAGTAAAACCATAAATCCTACAAGGAAAACTACCAGGATTTGGGAAATGCGAATATTTCGCAGCCATGAAATTACTCGATTCATAAAAAACCTCAATTAGATTATGTTGGGTGTACAATTCAAAAGACTGAATGACTATTCACCATTCAGGATTTAAGAACAACTTTGATGCAGTTATCCTTTTTTGTTGAACAATGTGATGGTCTTTTAAAGCCACAGCATTGAGGCTATGATCACCAGTTATCTATTTCAACACTTCGCCAGCATTAACTTCTTAGTAGTTAATCACTTCTGCTTTGGCAAACTTTTTCGCTATTTCCAGGCGTTAGGGAAATTGAACAATAGCGATCGCTTTTTTGGCTCCCATTACGTAGGTATTATTGTGTTAATAATTACCTGTTTCCACGTGGTTGACCTTCGGTAGTGGCAATTTCGCCTGCTTCCATTAGCATCTTGAAGCGACGCAATTCATCACCAATTTGCTTTCTGGTTCTTCACCAAAAAGTTTAGCTATAGTAGCTCCCAATGCCCCACCAGGCGGGTTATACTCTAAGACAATCTTTACTTCCGTACCGCAGGTTGGTGCTTTTTTGAAGCGAACAAAACCAGAATTATCAACGTCTGCACCTTCTACAGAAGCCCAAGAAATAAATTCATTTTCCCGATCTTCGAGAATTTCTGCATTCCATTCTACACTGTTATCCAAAGGTGCATTGGCTATCCAATGAGAACGTTTTTCGTTATACACCTTGACAGATTTGAGATGCTTCATAAATGTGGGTAGGTTCTCAAAGTCGCGCCAAAAGCGATACAATTCTTCTGCCGATTTATTAATTGTTACCGTCTTTTCAACTTTGATGGGTTGGTTTATTCCTATTGCTTCTTGTGCTTGTTGAATTGTGCTTTGCTTTGTTGCACCTTGATAAATCAAACCGCCACCAGCCAAAGTCGTCAGCACTCCCCGCAAGGAACCTTGCTTTAAACCCATCAGCACCATTGCGCTGCCACCGATGAGAGAAGCCCAACGCTCTACTTCACCAGCTTCATTTTGATTAGTAGTGAGTTTATCGCCTGATATCGAAGTCACTTTTTTATCTCTCCATCACGGTAAATTAACCACAGAGGCGCAAAAACTCTTTTGTTTTTCTCTCTGCGTTCTTCTTTAAGAGATGCTATGCAGATGCGCCTCTCTGGTTCCTTAAAGTGATACAGTTGCCCCTGTAGTTGGTTTAGGAGGCTGAACCTGAGCTACTATCCGCGCCCGATACAACTCTACTAATCGCTGTTCGTATTTCAATAAATCGTGGTAAATTTGTTTGAAAATAGCCGTTGCTACTGGGTCAGTATAGGTTGCACTTAAATTGCCAATATCGCCGATACCAGTTTGTATATCCCCCAAAGCGGAACGTAACTGATATATGTCATCACTTCCTGTTAAGGCAGTTTTCACCTTGGCATACTGATTGGCAATATTTGCCCCTAAAGAGGGTTTTTCACCCAAATGGTGGAGATAGGTTTCCAGCTTTTCAACGTGGCGCTGTTTATTAGCAATTATTTCTTGAAAGAGTGATTTGACTTCGCTATCTGATTCCTTTTCAAAGTACTTATCTAATGCCTCCAGTGAATAACGTTCACCAGTAAGGGCAGTATTTAAACCTCTAGCAATATCACCTTTGGTTGAGCCACCCCAAGCATCAGCCAGTTTCCACCATTGGGCAGTTGTGTCTTTTTCATCTGGCAATGCCGCATCTTTGCCACCATAGCCCAAACGGCTTAATATAGCTGTGGTGAAAATTGCCAAATCTCCGGGTTCACGAGATGTAATCAAATTGCCGTCAACTACCACCGGCTCATCTAAATAATTTGCGCCAGCATTAATCATGTCTTTGGCAATAGCGCTAAAGCCAGTGACTTGTTTACCTCTTAGCAAGTCGCTTTCAATCAAAACTTGTGGGCCATGACAAATGGCAGCAACTAATTTTCCTTGTTGCACCGCATCTTGTACGAAACGTACTGTGTTAAGGTTCCGCCGCATTTTATCGGGAGCCATACCACCGGGAATCACTACTGCATCGAATTCGGCTGCGATCGCTTCTGTCGTAGTACCATCAGCTTGGATACTAAGTTTGCCGCGTTTACCCTTATATTTTTCATTCATGCGGGAACCGAGGACTACTACCTCCATTCCTGCTTGTTTTAGTCCATTATAAGGAACTGTAAATTCCGCATCTTCTACTGCTTGTTCAATGAGAATCGCAACTTTTTTCTTACCGGAATGATTGTTATGCTCAGTCATAGATAGTATTACCTGTTCTTTTCTAGTATCTAACTAGCTAAAATGTTTATTGTTTAGGAAAGTTCAACAGCCAAGAGTTTAAGAAGAAAATTTTTGAGTTACCTAATATACAGGTACTTCACCTGTTGGGGAAATAGTAAATAGTTCTTCGTAATCGTGAGAAAAATAGGCGTGAAAGTCAGCAAATATTTCTGGACTAATAGCATTTTGCAACACTGCAAATACAGCCCGAACATGAATTACCGCAGTGGTTGGTTCTATGTTTTCTTTTTGACTTGCACGGGTGATAAATTCTTGCAAGTTGAAAGTTTTACCACTATCTCCTTCTTTTACGCGTAAATAATCACCCAGTTGTTGGGGCAAATTTGCAGCTATTTTCTCTGCTTCTTCACCTGCTATTCGTTCTTTCAGGGTTTCTAGTGTGGCACGGGCTGCACGTTCTGCTGCTTCACGAGAGTCTGATTGGGCAAGGCTTTGTACGTGTGTAATGAACTCGTCGTATTCCACTATGCACCTCCGCTGCTCTAAATTCTTGAATGTTTTACATTGTTTAGCATTTAGGTACGTTAAAGCATGAATAAAGGCTAGAATGCTAAACTTGATGATTTTTGGGTGAATAAAAAATAGCTATGAGTAAACAATTGGCTAACTGAATAATTTCGGTTTAATAATTCTTCACTCATAACTAATAAATTCAAACTACAAGTTGCTTGACCATGAATTCATATTTATAATTGTATGGCGCGATCGCTAGTTTAGCTTCGTTCCTAGGGGATAGATTGTTTTATCAGCTATACATCTCTAGTTAGACAAATTTGTGGCAGTAAAACGTTATTGTGATAATGCAGAAAAAGGCTAGTGTCATGGCAGAAAAAAATCATAATGACGAAAATAGAATCAATGATTTGCCAGAAGAAATTACCGAATCTGACGGTACTGGTGTGAAAGACTTGCCGGGATACAATATTGGTGGGCGCTCAATAAAAGCACAAAGACAGGACTACACAGAGACTAGCCCTAAACTCACTGGTGGGGATGTTGATGCTTATTGGCAAGATGCAGACGCAGTTGGAGATGAAGCTGTTGGCGGTACTGCTCCCACTCCCGATCAAAATGTAACTGAGGATATAGAAGCAGCAGTGGGGCTAGAAATGGATGATTTTGCATTTCTGCGTACCAATGATATTTTAGAGGAACGTGATGGCGATCGCTGGGAGTTAGATGCAAAGTCTTCTGAAGATTATCAAGATCGGCGAGAATAAGTTCATTAACAATTCAAAATTCACAAATTAGATATTGCCATTCGCAATTCATGTACCTGAATTGGGCATTGCTTTTTCAAGCAATCTTGCACTAAAGCTAACATCTATCTACCGAAATATATCCTGAAAATATCTTAATTTTGTAGCAAACTTCCAATTGCTGAGTGCTTCTATCAAAACAGAATTCAGGAGTCATAATTCAGTGGCGCCTCTTGTCGGAGAGGAATGGCGCGGCGCTCTGGGACTGGGGACTAAAAATAGCTCTTTTCTCGTACGTAAACGTAGCTCGCCGGAGCCATCGCCATCGCTCTTGCAACAAAACTTGGGTAGTGATTCTGAATCCCCGAACAATTTTCCCAGTCCCTAATCCCCACTCCCTTTTTCAATTTCTATTTCTTGATGATTCTAAGACATCTGTCTTCAGTAGGGTAAAACTGCCATTGTACATTTGATAACGTTGCTAATAGCACTAATGAATTGCACTTGGAGTTAATGATGACATACACGCAAACTAACGATCCAACTATTCGTGAATATGTTCAATCTTGGCAAAAGTTAAATGCGGATCAACAGCTTGCTTTGTTTTGGTTTATTTACAAAGAAATGGGTAGCTCAATTACACCTGCTGCTCCTGGTGCTAGCACTGTTTCGCCAGAAATAGCTGAAGGTTTATTTAATCAAGTCAAAGAATTATCTCACGAGCAACAATTGCAAGTTCAGCGTGATTTGATTAATAAAGTGGATACTCAAATTTCTCGTCAATATGGCTCTTTGGGCGATACCACCAAGCTACTGTTTTGGTATCGATTATCTCAAGGTATAGATGATGGGACTATCATTCCTATACCTGATGATTATCAACTTTCTTCAGAATCTAAAACGTTGTTTGGCAGAATTCAAGGATTAGCCTTTGAACAACAGATTACTATTTTCCGTGATTATGTCTCGCCAATGGGTGCTGAATCAAAATCAGGTGCTGAGATTTAGCAGTTTAGTTAACTGTAATAGAGTAGCATTAGTAACTCTTACCTTTGGTACATAGCACAGACCTCATAGAGTAAGGGGTATTATACCCATTTATGCCCCTTATCTAAAAACTTGCTACATCAGCTACTTGTTTAATATAAAGCTTGATTTTGACGACTAGTACCGCAAGGCGGAATTCGTAATTCGGAATGACGCTCTCTACGAGACGCTAAAAGCACGAGCGTCAGGGGTGACTTATTTAGGACGTGCGGTACTAGTGTGTTTATTTATGGTTGCTAAATAAACACAGAGTAAAAACTAAAATTCTTACTCTGTGATCATCTATGTCCTTATGCTATTTGCACCCTACAGTCGTAACGCCCTTTGTTTTGTATTCAATATATTAAAAGTAATTATAGCTGATTCAATCTGTCTTTTGGTTGGTTTAAATATGCTTTATCTGTATTAATATTCTACCTTTTTACAGTGTTTTATTTGAAATTTAACTTTTAAAGTTATTTATATAGAGACATAAGGCAGATAGTGATTTTTTTACATTATTTGAAATCTAATACCAACTTATATCTATAGAAAAACACAATAATGTAACTATTTTATCATCAGTTATTTTGTCTGAAAAATATATTGCTCTATCAAATCCATATACTCTGGTTATCCAGACTTTAAATGGAGGCGATCGCTAGAAAACTTATAGAGTTATTTAATACTTTAACTATGATACATTACCCACTAAGAGAATAAATACATTGACAACCAAAAATCCTGCAAAGATAAGTAATAAAATTTCAAGACTGATACCTAAAATGATAACTATTTGCGTTGCGTAACGTTAATTGTTATCAGCAACCAAATCGATATTTTTTTAGTTAATTAAGTAGTTAATTCCTTTGAGGTGCTTATTTGGACTTTGGACAAAAAGAAAATAGTTCGCGAGTCTCACTCGCGAATAAATGAATGATTAATCTTGTTTATAGTGACGAGCAGAAAAAAAGCATAGCCATCAGACCCCCAACAAATAGTAATATCAACTACAAAGTA
>JBGTMK010000340.1:0-2988 GCA_041743605.1 Nostoc sp. | reverse complement strand
CGATCGCACCTAAATGGTGTCCGCTATCTAAGAAGCAATACCTTATGCTTCTATTTTGATATTTCCAGCTAGACCTATAATAAACACAACTAATTAAAAAGATGAATCCGTTGATACTTTTACCCGGTATAATATAACTCTCTAACCCATCATCAATTAATTCATAGATAAGAGTTAGACAATTATTCTCAACTTCTAGATGGTATATACCATCTACCATTCCCTCAATTCCGCGAATCTGTACGTAAACTTCTGTAGGATTCAGAGCGCCTGCTGATGGATTCACTCGCAGTTTGTAAGGGCCATCTTTATATACTTTTTTTAGTGTTATCGCACTGGTTAACGAGATAAAAGAGTGAACAGGATTATTGAGATTTAATTTCACTCTCCGATAAAACTTGGGATAAACTTTAAATGCAGATGGCTGTGTTGAAGCATTTACATAGTTTGGATCAAGTTGTACCGATAAGTAAGAATGCTTGGTAGCGTCATGATAGGCTTTTCCCGATATCTGGCTTGATGGCATTTTTAAGTATCCTTAAAACTTCTACATTGCTAGCAAAATCTATCGCTTTATAATCGTCTAAGTTTTTTAAATATAAATTAGGATGGTGTTGTAAAAGTAACTTGACGACTTCTGTCTTTCCGGCTGATGCTGCGTACATTAAAACAGTTGCACCGTTATCATTTTGGTTGTCAATATTAATGTTGTGATCCAACAATAAATTAATTAAATCATAGTGATTACCAAAACAAGCAAACCACAAAGCATTGTTGCTATCGCTATTTCGAGCATTGATATCCACACCTGCATCAATTAGTTCTTTGACTACTGCATAAACTCCTTCTCTTGTAGCTTTCATCAAAGCTGTATCGCCATTTTCACCTGTCTGATTTAAATCACCAGGATTATAGCCTTTTGCTATTAGCCATTGGGTTGTTACTTCACTCAATTTTTGACTGTTGGTTCGATTCATAACTACTCCTCAGTTAACTTTTTTACTAATATAAATTTGCTTGGTAAATAGAATGGTGAGCAATGCTCACCATCTTTGCGAAAATGTTATTTAAATCCTTTTAACTTACATATATGCTATCAACTTTATAAGTTTAAATTATGAATCATTTATAAAGAACAGCAAACATTCTTCTTAAAAAAGCTTGAAAAATAATGGGAAAGCAGTAATTTTTACAGTTTTATTCCATAAGATAGATTAATAGCAAATATAGGTGGATTTAGATCCCCGACTTCTTCAATAAGTCGGGGATCTGCACTTGGACAGTAAGTGCGTATATTTTAAAATTTACTGGCAATGATAAGAATATAAGATATTGTCTACATCTTCGATGGTAAGACTTTGTTGATCAGCTAAAGCTTTCAACCTATGGGTAATATCTTTAAGCTGGGATAAATTAAAGGAAAGTCCTAATTCATTAGCTCGGTGATTAATCGCTTGTTTACCAGCCAATTTGTGATTGATTAAAATTGAGCGCGTTACACCAAAACTCCAGGGGTTAATAGCTTCATAAGTCTTGGAGTTATTAAGCATAGCTTTAGTATGAATACCAGCTTTATGACTAAAAGCACTCTCACCAAAAATACAATGATTAAAAGGAATAGAAATTCCAACTTTTCTCGCAACTAATTCATGCAAGGAAGCCAGTTCTTCTAAGCGATATTTAGATTTAATCTGTTCTGGATTTGTAGCATATAACCTAGCAATAAATCCGGCTAGTGAGGTAATACCATTGCGTTCACCAATACCAAGCACACAGGTATCGATATGAGTTGCTCCTGCTTCCAGTGCTGTATAACTGTTCGCATTTGCACATTCTGTATCATTATGGCCATGAAACTCAATATCTAAATTGGTGAACTGGCGCAAAGTCTTTACTAATTCAAATACTTGCATTGGGGTACTAATTCCTACCGTATCAGCAATTCCTATGCGTTTGACAACTCCTAATTTCTCAATCGCTGAGTAAATTTTGATTAAATCTTCTGTGGAAGTGCGTGACGAATCCTCAGCCGAAAATCGTAACTCAATATTGGGAGCTTGCTGATGAATAAAAGTTAAAACTTCCGATGCTAAATCAATAATTTGATTAATATTTTTACCATGACTGAACTGACGCATTAAAGAAGAACTACCTATAGTTAAATTAATCCCAGTTACACCTGTGGCTAAAGCAACTTTAGCATCTTCTAAGTGGCAGCGAATGTGAGTTAAGATTTTGGAAGGTAATCCTAACCCAGCCAATCGTTCACAGTCTTGTCTCGATTGAGGTGAAGCGATTGGTGAAGTTAACTCTATATATTCAACTCCAAATGCACCAAGCGCCTCAGCAATTTCGACTTTATCATCTGAGGAAAAATTGGCTTTTATAAATTGTTCACCTTCACGGAGAGTACTTTCTACAATTGCAAATTCAGATAGCGACATCGAGCAATCCTTGTGTTAATTATTGCTAAGGATATTTACTTATTAATTTTTATATTAGCAGATTTACATAGTCGAGAAATAATTACTTTGGCTGATTATTGGGGACTGGCTATAGTATCAATTATAAGAGAGCGATCGCTTGTATCCATCGCTTATAAAATCTGTTTCTTAGAAACTTAATCATAATTAGGACTTACGCAAAACTACACGCAGTAGGGGCAATTCATGAATTGCCCCTACCGTCAAATCAGGGTTTTGGCTATTGTTTGCGTAAGTCCTGATAATAAGAACAGCTATACTAATATTGATAATAAGATCCATCAATATTAGTTTTGTTTAAATTGTTTTATCTTATGCTTTGCAGTAAATGACCACGCCTTTTTGTAATACTCGTCAAGTAGAGGTATTGGACTTTGGACAAAAAGAAAATAGTTCGCGAGTCTCACTCGCGAATAAATGAATGATTAATCTTGTTTATAGTGACGAGCAGAAAAAAAGCATAGCCATCAGACCCCCAACAAATAGTAATATCAACTACAAAGTA
>JBGTMK010000339.1:0-3043 GCA_041743605.1 Nostoc sp. | reverse complement strand
GGGATATTATTTTCTTTACACAAGGCGATCGCAGTACTATCCATCACCCGCAAATCTTTGGCTAAAACGTGCGCGTAAGTTAGGCTATTGTAACGCTTGGCGTCGGGATAAATATGAGGATCTGCATCATATACTCCGTCTACTTTGGTGGCTTTAAAAATCACCTCCGCATCAATTTCTGCGGCTCTTAATGCCGCAGTAGTATCTGTAGTAAAGAAGGGATTTCCAGAACCTGCACCAAAAATTACCACCCGTCCTTTTTCAAGATGACGGATGGCACGACGACGGATATACGGTTCTGCTAATTCTTGCATAGCGATCGCAGTTTGCACCCGCGTCTGTACTCCTATGCGTTCTAGCGAATCTTGCAGCGTCATGGCATTCATTACCGTGGCAATCATCCCGATATAGTCAGCGGTTGCCCTGTCCATCCCCGCCGACGCTGCTTTGACGCCACGAAAAATATTGCCGCCGCCAACGACGATGGCGATTTGAGTGCCAGAAGCAATCACCTCTGCTAATTCTTGTGCTATGCCTTTGACCACTTCGGGATCAATGCCATAGCCCATGTTGCCCATTAAGGCTTCACCGCTCAGTTTGAGTAAAACCCGTCGGTAATTCGTTCCCATGAAGTTCTGCTTTATCAAAAAAGTTGCAATTGCCTCCAATTTAAGATAGCAGTTACAGGGACAATCTATGTCTAGTTACGCCAAATCAATGTAGTACCTATTGCTTCTGTTTGTGGTATTTCTATTTCTTTACCTTTAAACAGAGAAGCGATCGCAGTTCTCAAATAATCTTCTCCCACTGACGATGGATCTTGGGGATGATTATCAATTTTACCTTTGTAACGGACTATACCATTAGTATCTATTAAAAAGGTCATTGGTGTTTTTGTTGCCCCAAAACTGCGGGTCACATCTTGTGTCGAGTCCCACAGGTAAGGGAAATTCAATTGGTGACGCAGGGCAAAAGCTTTCATATTTTCAAAGCTTGACCCCGTGTCGTGTCCGTCATTACTACCATTCAGACCAATTAGTGTAAAACCTTTTGGGGCAAATTCGCCTTGAATGTTTTTTAGCTTGCCTAAATACCGCTCGACATAAGGACAGTGGTTACACATGGAAATAACACCGACTGCTCGGAACTTCTCAAGATAACGCCTGAGATGGTGTACTTGACCATCAATTCCTGGCAATTCAAAATCTGGTGCGTAGCTCCCAACGGGAGTATCAATTGTTTCTAGTAAATTCATGATTTCTGGCTCGCAGAACTAGGAACAAGAAAAGTATTGTTAAATTCAGCGTCAGTTTCCAGTTGCAAACCACCCCTTAGCCGATGCCTCATATTCGATAATTTTATAGACCAAATTGGCTATCGTAAATTGTGAAACTACTGAATCTATAGCAATCCGATAGCGAGTCAGACGCTCCTGCGTCGCTAACGCTGCGCTATCGAGCGTCTTTGATTTCTGAATCACTCGTAGAGGTAAGGGACTGGGGACTGGGAAGAAGGAATAAAGGTGTACTGAGTTTTGTTCAAAAATCAAATATGAGTCCTATAGCACTGATGCTAATTCACTGACATCTAAAAAATAGCGAAAATATTACTCACATTCGAGAACTTATGATTTTTAATCCTGACATAATCTAAGTTGTGAGTAAATTATCTCTTGAACAAGATGAAAACTCTCTATACTGGATAGAACAATCAGTTTAATGTTAGTGTTATCAGCCTAGAAGCTTTCGTGGTACATATATTAAGCTATCACTAGAGCAAAAGATTTATTTTTAAAATCTGATAAATTTTATTGAAATTCAAAACAATTTTACTTGTGCCTTGTTAATAAAAGGTTTTTACCCTTGTTATCATCAAAATTTTTATGACAACCTCAAGTTCAAAAACAGCACTTACCTCTACAAAAACCTGGATTTGGCAGGATTTCCCAATCTGCTATCAAAGCCAAGGAAACACTGGCCCAGCTGTTGTTCTAGTGCATGGATTTGGCGCTTCTTGGTGGCATTGGCGAAAAAATATTCCCGTATTAGCGGAAAATTGCCGTGTTTATGCTATTGATTTAATTGGTTTTGGCGCTTCTGCAAAACCTCAACCTGGTGAACAAATTGCCTACACACTAGAAACTTGGGGACAGCAAGTAGCAGATTTTTGCCGCGAAGTTGTTGGTGAGCCAGCTTTTTTAGTCGGAAATTCTATTGGCTGTATTGTAGCTATGCAAGCAGCAGTCAGCAACCCAGATATTGTCTTGGGAGTTGCTTTGCTCAACTGTTCTTTACGGTTGTTGCACGATCGCAAACGGGTAACTTTACCTTTATCTCGTCGTTATGGAGCGCCTCTACTGCAACGCCTTTTATCTATCAAACCAGTTGGCGAGTTCTTTTTCAACCAACTCGCCAAACCAAAAACAGTGCGGAAAATTCTGCTGCAAGCATACTCGAATGCTGAGATGGTGACAGATGAGTTGGTAGATATTCTGACTTCACCAGCAAGCGATGTGGGTGCTGGGGCTGTGTTTTTAGCCTTTACTTCTTATTCTACAGGCCCCTTACCAGAAGACCTTTTACCACTGTTACAGTGTCCGGCGATTATTTTGTGGGGAACGGCTGATCCGTGGGAACCAATAAAGTTAGGGAGAGAATTAGCTAACTTTCCACAGGTAGAAAAGTTTATTCCTTTAGAGGGAGTGGGGCATTGTCCCCAGGATGAAGCACCGGAGTTAGTCAATCCGATTTTACTCGATTGGATTTTGGAGCGATCGCTGTTAATAGACTCGGCAAAATTAGAGGCATAATTTACATCTATAGGAATCCGATATTCTGACTCCTGAATTCTGACTTCTTCTTTAAGCTGAACTAAGTTCAAGGGAAAATAGAAAAATAGATGCTAAAGATAGCATCTATTTTTATTGGTTCTATTCCGTTGATTTCATGCATTAATAGAATATCGGACAATACAGTTCAAATAAAACTATAACACTTGTAGAGACGGCGATTTATCGCATCTCGAAAACCAACAATTTTATACT
>JBGTMK010000338.1:0-8126 GCA_041743605.1 Nostoc sp. | reverse complement strand
AGGAAGGAGCAAAAGTTTTAATTGGTGGAGAAATTGCCAGTGAAGGCTCATTAAAAAACGGTTACTTCTTTCAACCAACTATTTTGGATGATGTAACTCCTGATATGCGCGTCGCCCGTGAAGAGATATTTGGGCCAGTAGTGGTATTAATTGAGGTTAGCTCCTTTGAGGATGCGATCGCAATTCTCAACGATAGCAATTATGGTCTTTCTTCTTCAGTTTATACCCGCGATATCAACCGAGCTTTTACTGCTATGCGGGACATCGAAGCAGGTATCACCTATATTAACGGCCCCACTATTGGCGCAGAGGTACACTTGCCATTTGGTGGTGTGAAACAAACTGGTAACGGACACCGCGAAGCTGGAACTACTGCTTTGGATGTTTTCACAGAATGGAAAAGTGTCTATGTTGACTTCTCTGGAAGTTTGCAACGCGCTCAGATAGATAACCGCAGTTAATTATTTGCAAATACACCTCAGATAATGAACTACCTCTGGCTGTGCGAAAGTTTAAGCCAGGGGTAGTTCATAGTAAATTTGGGTCAATCCCTTGTTGTTGCAATCTGGCTAAAAGTTCTTGAAGCTGCTGCTGAGTTTGTTTTAGCTGTTGTTGCTGTTGTGCGTTTACCTCTTCTGGAGTTTGGTATCTGTTACCATCTTGGTCATACCAAAACAGCCATTCTCGTGTTCTTCCTTGATAAGTACCCTGTTCTCGTCCAATCCCTAAACCAATTTCTGGCATCCAAACTTGATCGCCGAGTTGTAAAGTGTATTTACCTTCAACTAAGCGATAAACTTCTAAACGTTGACGCTTACGACGTAGCCGCGTTGGTGCATAAATGACGTAATATAAAATGCCTAATTGGGCATAATCTATTTTCTTTTGTTCATATTCGCCATTGTAGGTTTGAGAAACCACTTCTAAAGCTAAAATGGGCGTAATCCCTTCTTCTTCCCAGAAAACGTAACTAGAACGTCCGTTTTCTCCAACAAAACGTTCAACACCTAAACTCAAAAACCCATCGGGGACTATAGCTGGTTGTAATGGTGTATAGTAAATTCCCATGTTGATACCGAAAAACCAGTCATCACGGGTTTGCCAAATCGAGGCTAAGATGGCTAACAATAAATTAGGAATTAATATTTGTAGTTCGTTATCCACAGGGGTATCATCAGAATCTGGTAATTCTGCCGATGAAGGTAGGCAGTCTAAGGGATTGTTATTATACATAATACTTGGTAGTTGACAGTTATCAGTTAACACCATTTTTTCAGACTAGATGCAGAATTCCCGGAAGTGACTTCAGGGTTCTGCGATCGCTTAATTATAAAAACTTACTGCGAGCAAAGCAATCTTTGAAAAGAGCGATTGCTCTTTGATGCCATTTTTTCAAACTAGATACTTTAATAAGACGCTTTCAGCCGCGCTAGTAGCGACTGTAAACGTAATAGTTACCAGAGAAAATAATCTTTAAACTGTCGCAAACTCAGTATATTTCCGCACTTCTGGAGGCTGGAAAGCCAAAACAATATCACTAGCAGGAACATTTAAACGCATTAACTCGGTTGCCATTCCTTCTTCGGTCAAATCTTCTTCAATGTAAATTTTGTTATTTTTAATGCGAATATAGACAGAAATTGCTTTAACTCTTTTCCCTTGTTTCCAACCAATATTGAACCACAAATATTGACTTCTTTCATCATCAAACATTAATACTTCATCCACATCAACAACAGTAACTTGTGAAGATATTCTTTGATACTCTGTTAATATTCTCTTGATCAGATTTTGATATTGAGTTAACTTATCCATTTGACAATCTCCTGTTTATTCATATCAACAACTAATAGTGAGACTTGATACTTTTCCAAAATAAATTTAATTGCAACTTTTTGAAAGAAATCTTCATGAATTATTTCACCTATTGCCAAATATAATTCCTTTTCAGAATATTCAAGAGAAAGTAGAGCTTTATAAATGAGATACTGACCTAATGCAGTTTCCAAATCACGCATAGGAGAGCGACTCAGAAAACTTTTAATTTCAATAACAATTTGTTTTCCTTCTCTACTCGCGGCAATGGTTTTTTCACCAGCAAGATCGGCAAACAGTTTAACTTCTTCATATTTAATCGGATAAGGATCGGCTGTAATTATCCAACCATCCTTAATTAAGGCATTTTTAACCGCATCATGGTATACATCTTTTGCTGGCATTTTCTCCCTGATATATAGACAAAGTAGCTATTGGGGTAGTTAATATAATTGTACTAAGGGCGGTTATGTTTGCGATAATTCATTCTTTGGAATTCACCTATGAATTTCAGAGTTAAGCGATCGCTCTTGAACACCATTTTTTCAGACTAGATGCAGGGTTCGTCTTTGTTTGGTGCGATCGCTTAATTATAAAAACTCATTGCCAGCAAAGCAATCTGCGATCCTTACTCGCTCTGACAAATAATTTTTTTTGTTGTGCCCATAGACGCAAAGAAGACCGCAAAACAAGTACTTTTAGCCGAATAATAATGTAGAAAAAGTTTGCAAAAAGTTGCATTGCAGGATTGGGTAGAAGTAAAAACGCAACCCAAAGTATTCACTTAGCTGGTTCTGGTGGTAAAGCGAGCTTGACACGAAAATCCTCCTTATATTTTGCCTTCTCCCAACTATTAGCATTAGCAGATTTAACTTGCTCAGGAGTAAGGTTTTTGGCGTACCTGAGGTCAGCACTGCTGAGGTTAGCAAAGCTGAGGTCGGCATTGCTGAGGTCGGCATTGCTGAGGTCGGCACCCCTGAGGTTGGCATTGCTGAGGTTGGCATTGCTGAAGTCGGCACCCCTGAGGTTGGCATTGCTGAAGTCGGCACCGATGAGGTAAGCACCTCTAAGTTTGGCATTGTTGAGGTTGGCATTGTTGAGGTTGGCATCGTTGAGGTAAGCACCTCTGAGGTCGGCATCGCTGAGGTCGGCATCGCTGAGGTCGGCACGGCTGAGGTTGGCATTGTTGAGGTTGGCATCGTTGAGGTAAGCACGGCTGAGGTAGACAGCATTGAGGTAAGCACCTCTGAGGTCGGCACGGCTGAAGTCAACACCATTAAGGTTAGCACTCTGGAAATCTTTGCCAGCTAGGCTTTCACCAGCTTCTACCAGCTTTTCAATAGCTTTAATTGTTTGTCGGTCATACTTCTTTCCTTCAGCAGCATCAAGGGTTTGCCGAAAGTTCATTATCTTCAAGTGGTTGTCAACTTCAAAGCTCAGATATACTGATAAACCCAGCGTAATTAAGAAAAAAAATATTGATTTAAAATGATTATTTAATCTGTTTTCGATACTTCTTTGAATCAATTCAATAGCCAGGTCTGATAATTTCAAGTTGTTAGCTTGTGCCTTATGAAAAATATTTGCCTCTACCAAACGTTTCCCCTGAAGCAGATAATCTTTCGCTTTTTCCCTATCTCGCCATTCAACAGCTGCCGCTTCTATTTTTCGCTTTTGTCGCAATATATCCCGACTTTCTTCAATCCATTTGCGTAACAGCAACCAATGACGAATCAGTGCTTCATGTGCCACATCTAGCACAGCTAATTGACCAGAACCTGACCCTTTCTCAATTAAAGTACTGGTGACAACTAACTTCTCATCTGCTAACCGTTGTATTACTATGTTAATCACACTTTCAGGATGTTGTGAAGTAACTAAATCCCGTTGCAAAACCCTTCTACGCGTATCTTCTGTTCCTTCTCCCAACTGCGTCAATTCTAAAAAAATCCGCTTTGTTGCTTGCTGTTCCTCTGGTGATAATGATTCATAAACTTCTGTAGCGCGTGTTTGCAGGGTTCCTCTGACTCCACCTAGTTTGCTATAGGTAGTCAGGGTTAACCGTTCTTCAGTTCTTTGCTGCCATAGTTCTGTTAGCGTGTACTGCAACAACGGCAAACTCCCCGGTGAATTTTCTACATCTGCAATCATTTGAGAAACTAATTCCGGTTGTACTGCTAAGTTTACCTGTTGCGCAGGTTTGATAATTGCTGTTTCTAATTCCTCCTGATTCATCGGTGTTACAGTTACTAAATGCTCTTGAATTTTCTTAGCTAGTCCGCCATACTCTTGTTCCAGACATTTGCCAAAAAAATCAGCCCGCATTGTGATTATTAGGCAGAGTTTATTGTCATCTCGTTGCAAAGCACCTAGCACACATTCAAAAAACTGCTGTCGTTTTGTAATGTCTTGGCATTGAGTAAAAGCTTCCTCAAATTGGTCTACCACTAACACCAGGCGCTGAGTTTGTGCAGCAGTAATCAACTGTCCTAAACCAACTGTACCTTTCGCCATTAATTCTTCTGCTTTCGCCAATTGAGATGCGCGTTCAATATCTGATAATTCTGATTCTACAAATGCCAGTGCTAAATTTTGTAAGGGGTTAATCCCTGGTCGAAATATTTTCAACTGCCAAGTATCGCTACCTGATAACCTACGTCCTAACTTTAATTGATAAAGTAAACCCGCTCTGACAACACTAGATTTACCACTTCCTGATGCTCCCAACACAGCGAGGAAATTACCCGATCGCACTTTTTCTAATAATTCGTCAGTTAATGCTGTTCTGCCATAAAATAAGTTGGCATCTGCTTCTGTGCAATCAAAATAAGACAACCCTTTGTAAGGACAAATCGCTGATATCTGTACTGTGGAATTAACAACAGAGGAATTCCATTTGCGGGTGAGATTAATTGCTTCACCAGAGTTAGCAAAAATTGGACGCTGGGGAAACGGGTGATGTTCTTGATTGAGCAAGTCTACTAAAGTGTAGTTACTCACCCAACGGTCTTGTTTTGGTTCCAAACCTTGAAGCAGTGCGGCGGTAAGAACGCTGTGTTGGCTGTTAATATCTTCAAAAGCTACTTCAAAAGCACGAGAAGCCGCAATAAAACACCTGTCTCTGCCTTTACCGCGATCGCCTGGATCTGCCTCTACAAAATTTAGCACTTCTCCGCTATAGCAGCAATCCAAAATCACAATTTGTTGTCTTACTTCACTTTCTTGCAGCAGTCGCCGCAGCCATTGTAGAGATAGTCCCCAATTACCCGCGTCAGGGTTGACTTCACTCGTCGCTAAAAAGCCTTCCTGAATTCCGATATTTTTCCGCAATCCATGACCAGAAAAATACAGTAGCGCTGTGTCTGGCGGCTTCCCATCTGGCTTAAACAATTGGACGATCGCTCTTTCTAACTGAGTTAAACTAACTTTAGTTTGCTTACCAATGCGAATTGTCTCATTTTCCTTGTCTTTGACTGCTGGTAGCCGCGTTACCCGAAATTCACCATATTGTTGTAAGATTTGAGCGATCGCTTCACCATCGGCAGCTGGTGCGTTGAGACATTTTAAGCGGTCATACGTATTAATTCCCACCACCAAAGCGTCTCGACTCATCCTGCAAAGCCCTATGATAGTTGTGCCGAATTATTTCCAGCTTCTACAAGAAATTTACCGCATTTTCCGTAAAATTTTGTAGATTAGCACAGCTGGGCTACCCTAGACGCAATTCTTTTAGGCGAGATTTAATCTTATGACTCAACTCACACCTATTCAGTTAGAAGATGGCACTATTATTTACATTGAGGCTACAAATAACGTAGATGCACCACTAGTCAGCATCGAAGTTTCCCCAGAGGGAGAAGAAGAAGCGCTAATTGATAAGGGATGGAATGCTGCACAAAACCAAATAGTGCAAAATTTCCAAGCAATTGAAGGTACAATTCGGGCTTACACTGTTTATTCACTCAATGCTTTTAAGAAAATCCCTGTTGCTAATATTGATAAAGTCACTCTAGAATTTGGGATCAAAGTTGGTGGTGAAGCAGGTATACCTTACGTGACTAAAGGCACGGCTGAAAGTAATCTTAAGATAACGGTAGAGTGTTCATTTCCTAACCAACCGGAAAAGAAAACTCAGCAATCATGAGTGAGAGTATTGACGCAGCCAAAATTTCGATTATTATTCCGGCTATTAATGAAGCAGGGAATATTCAAAAAGCCATTGCTACGACTCAAGGCAGTATAAATATAGAAGTCCTTGTAGTCGATGGTGGCTCTAGTGATGATACTGTAGCGATCGCTCAATCTTTAAATGTCAAAGTTATTTCATCATCTCCCGGTCGTGCTGGGCAAATGAACACGGGTGCTTTAGCGGCTAGCGGTGATATTCTGTTATTTCTCCATGCAGATACCCGTTTACCAACTGGGTTTGATGAGATGGTTTGCAGAGCTTTACAACAACCTGGGGCTGTGGCTGGCGCATTTAAGTTGCGGATTGATGCGTCACTTTTGAGTTTACGATGGGTAGAGTGGGGAGTAAATGTGCGATCGCATTTTTATCAAATGCCCTATGGCGACCAAGCAATTTTTTTAACAAAGGAAGTATTTCAGCAAATAGGCGGCTTTCCCGAATTGCCTATCATGGAAGACTTTGAACTCATGCGTTGTTTAAAAAGCATCGGACGCGTTGTAATTATTCCTACACCAGTTGTCACCTCAGCCCGTAGATGGTTGCAAAAGGGAGTCTTTAAAACTACGCTACTTAATCAAATAGTAATTATTGCTTATTTACTCGGCGTTTCACCTGAGCGAATTCGTAGCTGGTATCGCCGAGAAAAGTTTAACAATATCGCGTAATTCCCCTTCCTCAGACGGAGGTAGGGAGGGGATCTAAGGGAGTCTTCTCCCAAGGTGAGACGCAATCATGCGAACGAGCGTCAACGCCCTCTTGTTAAATTTTGCCGCGGGTAAAATAGCTAAAAGTAGACAAAAGCAGTTTTTAATCGCAAAGCCCAAAATAATAATTTAGGCATCTTCAAGTTCAAATTGAGCCACTGTAACGGCGTTCAAAGCGAAAGCTAAAACTAATGGCATCGGCGACTGAAACCAAAAGGTAAAAAGAATAGCTAGGATTGTGCCAATTACTGCTGACATCGACCACAGTCGTTCTTCAATAGTCAGTCCTTTCTCGGCTTTAATCAATCTAAGAACATGAACTGGGATTGGTTCTGGCATTACCCCACCCGGAGGGAAAGCCCAGAAGTTGTTACGTCGCTCGACAAATAAATCTGTCCAGCCATTTTCTTGGCACCATGCCTCAATCCATTGAAGTGAGTAATGATTCATCATCGGGTTTCGGAGTTTGATTTGTAGAAGTTGTGTACTCGGTGAATGTAAACTCTTGGAGATTCCTGAAGAACTAACTAATCGCTATAAAATTAACGCTAATTATCCAACTTTTAAGCCTTGTTAAGCAGTTGAGACGCTTATGATTACGCTCAAACCTTGCTTTCATTAATTAAAAGACTAACAGTTGATCGCGGCTGTTAAATTTAAAAGATAATAAACTTTACTTGAGAAATTGAAAGTCAAGAAACGTAAATAAGTTGGTGAGTATTACTGCTCAATAAAACTCTTTATATCCTGAAATTCAAATCTAATAATGAAGAATTGTGAACAAATCAACAAGTGTAGACATAGCTCGTCATAGGGATTGCTTTATCTAGCTAAACTATTCCTTTAGAGTTAAGAATCTTAAGTTTTACCTGCATCAAAAGCGATAGGTTATGCTCCCCGTCGATGTTTTGCTAAAGCTTGCTTGATGTGACAGGTAACTTATACTTAGTCATTGCGATCTATTGTCGTGATATTTAATTTTAGTGCGATCGCAAATTGCCTCTCTCTACCTCAAGTCGTAGGGATAATTTTGCTCAAGGTGAGAAGCTGATGCTCTTTTTGCGTTACAAAATATTAAGCAACGGAAATACACGTTCTCCAAGTCCAGTAGTAAGGCTGCGAGTCTCAATTAGGATGATCCAGTCTTACTAATATTCAAATGCGGTAATAAAATGCAGCGATTAGACACCAAATTAGCTCTCGATGCGTTTTGGCGCCAAGGGTTGGCGTTCCTTCTCGGAATTATTATCTGGTGCGTGGCTGATCCCGCATTGGCAGTAGACTGGACTCATCCCCTTTCATTTAGCAATGCAGAGTTATCAAGACGCGATTTTTCTGGTGAAAGCTTGCAAGCAGCGGAGTTTTCTAACGCCAATATGGAACTGGCTAACTTTTCAAACGCTGACTTACGGGGAGCA
>JBGTMK010000337.1:0-5010 GCA_041743605.1 Nostoc sp. | reverse complement strand
CCTGGAGAGACGCGATTAATCGCGTCTGTACAAGAGTTAGGAGTTTGGAGTTAGGAACTCCCTCCATGCCCAATGCCCCATGCCCAATGCCCAATGCCCAATTCCCAATGCCCAACCTAAAATATAAACAGTCCAAAACTCTCCCGCCAAGATACAATTCGATCTGATAAAAGCTGTTAAAGTCCATAAACCATTGATTCCCAAGCCACCCTATGAGCATTCACGAAGTATTTATGCCGGCTCTGAGTTCTACCATGACCGAAGGCAAAATCGTCTCCTGGGTGAAATCGCCAGGTGACAAAGTGGAAAAAGGCGAAACAGTGGTGGTTGTAGAGTCAGATAAGGCAGATATGGATGTAGAAACCTTCTATGAGGGATTTCTTGCCCATATCATAGTTGAAGCTGGTGAAACTGCCCCGGTAGGATCTGCGATCGCCTTCATCGCCGAAACGGAAGCTGAAATTGAACAGGCGAAATCTCTTGCCAATTCCTCTGGCGTAGCTGCTAGTGCTACCTCATCCCCTGAACCAATCGCCGTCACAGCCTCAGCCGCAACACCTGCCTTAGCGTCTCAAAACGGGTCTAACCACAAAGAAGGAAGGCTTGTAGCTTCACCCCGTGCCCGCAAGTTAGCTAAAGAACTCAAAGTTGATTTAACTACACTCCAAGGTAGTGGCCCCCACGGTCGCATTGTCGCCGAGGATGTGGAAGCATTGTCCAATAAGGGCAAACAACCCGCCACTGCCCCAGTTGCCCCACCCACACCAACCAGCGCCCCAACTCCACCCCCAGCACCTCGGACACCAGCACCCGCGCCAGTGGTAGCGGCTGTTCCTGGTCAAACCGTGCCTCTAACTACCTTCCAAAATGCCGTAGTGCGGAACATGGTAGCTACCATATCCGTGCCCGTTTTCCGTGTCGGTTATACAATTACCACCGATGGATTAGACAAACTTTATAAACAAATTAAATCCAAAGGCGTGACAATGACAGCGCTACTGGCGAAAGCTGTAGCGGTAACGTTGCAAAAACATCCACTTTTGAATGCCAGCTACTCAGACCAGGGTATTGTTTATCATTCTGATATCAACATTTCCGTAGCAGTCGCGATGGATGATGGCGGATTAATTACACCTGTGCTGCAAAATGCCGATGCAGTGGATATTTATTCTCTATCGCGTATTTGGAAGTCTTTGGTAGAACGTGCCAGAGCAAAACAACTACAGCCTCAAGAATATAACAGTGGTACTTTTACACTGTCCAATTTGGGGATGTTTGGCGTAGACAAATTTGATGCGATTTTGCCACCTGGGCAAGGTTCAATTTTAGCGATCGGGGCATCTCGTCCGCAAGTGGTAGCAACACCCGACGGTTTATTTGGCGTGCGCCAACAAATGCAAGTCAATATTACTTCTGACCACCGGATTATTTATGGTGCCCATGCTGCCGCGTTCTTGCAAGATTTAGCGAAATTGATTGAGACAAATCCTCAATCTTTGACACTGTAGTTTTGAAAAGACACCAAATTTAAACGTTAGCGCTATCAGCGAACATTACTTTTTCGTAGAGTAGCGCTAACAACAAATAATACTTAAACTTAAATTTTTGATGGACAAACTATGTAGCGATATCATATCTCTACATAAGTTTATGTCCAAACTGATATCAAAGTGACATACGACAACACCCTGAAATATCTGGTTGAGCAGTATCCAGAAGATTTTATCCGCTACTTACTTGCATCTAATCATTTATTCCTCAGCGTACCTCTGCGCTTACCTCAGCGTCCCTTTGCGTTTAAAAAAATAAAAAAGGTGGGCATTACCCACCCAACAAACTTATCCCTTCACACAAAGAACTTGCTTGAGAGTCGCTACAACTTCAACTAAATCTGCTTGATTTGCCATAACTTGCTCTATCGGTTTATAAGCACCAGGAATTTCATCTAATACGCCCTCATCCTTACGGCATTCTACACCATTTGTTTGCTCTATCAAATCATCAAGTGTATAGACATTTTTTGCCTTATTTCTAGACATCAAACGCCCTGCACCGTGAGAACAAGAACAAAAACTATGAGCATTACCTTTACCCTTAACGATGAAAGACTTTGCCCCCATGGAACCAGGAATAATCCCATAATCTTCAGTCTGGGCGCGGACTGCACCCTTACGAGTAACGTATACATCCTCATCAAAATGCACTTCTTTTTCGGCGTAATTGTGATGACAATTAACCTGCAATAAAGGTTTAGTTGCCTTCCCACCGACTAAATGTTTCTCAACTATGTGCTTAAAACGCGCCATCATCACATCACGGTTGACACGCGCATAGTTTTGTGACCATTGTAAATCGTGCCAATATGCCTTGAATTCTGGCGTACCAGTAACAAAGTGAGCTAAATCTGGGTCAGGCAATTTATTACCAGCCATTTTTGCTAATTCTCTGGCTGTGTGAATATGACACTGGGCGAGTTTATTGCCAATGTTACGCGAACCAGAATGCAGCATCAGCCAAACTTGATTCTCTGTATCGAGGCACACTTCAATAAAGTGATTTCCTCCACCGAGAGAACCCATCTGTTTCATTGCTTTACTTTGTAGGTCTTGCACGCCGCGATGCAAGTCTTTAAAATCTTCCCAGTGTTGCCAATTGCTGACGGATTTTTCAACGTCTTTGTTTTCGTTAAACCCAGTCGGAATTGCAGCTTCAATATCCAGGCGGATTTTCTTTAGTTTACCTTCTAGTTGTTCGGCGGTAAATGCTGTTTTGATCGCGCTCATACCGCAACCAATATCCACACCGACAGCCGCTGGGATAATTGCCTCTTTAGTTGCAATTACAGAACCCACTAAAGCACCTTTTCCTAAGTGAACGTCTGGCATTAATGCCACATGCTTAAATACAAATGGTAATGATGCCACATTCTTTGCCATCTTGGTTTCTTCTGGCCCCAAAGAGTGATTTGCCCAAGATAAGACGGGTGCTGGTGTGGTAATTTCTAACTTTTCGTAGGGCATAATTGTTTCTATTTTGGATTTTGAATTTTCGATTTGGTCTATGTCACTGATAATTATCGGTATGACTTATAAAGCATTATCGATAGGACTAGTATTTGGTTTTTGAAATAAGTTTTGTGGGTTTGTTGTAAGGACTTTAGTCGTTATATCGATTTCAAATTGACAGACTACTAGTACCGCAAGGCAGAAGTCAAAAGTCAAAAGTCAAAAGTATTATGGAATAGGCTTTTTAGGGATTTTAAATGGTTGCTTTATTTCTGCCGTGGCGTACTAGTTAGTTAGTTGTAGCAATTTAAATGTTGTATTGTCTTTCATTTGGCTCGCTCAATTTTCGTGAAGCTGAAAAACTACTTTTAGAGAGTAACACTAGCATACTACAAATGTAACTTGAATGATTGCAAACGTCAAGCCCATGCCACAGAGAGAAAGCAGATGTTTCATAAATGTATTAAAATTTGTAAATAAAATTATTTTACTTAAGTAAACTCTTAAAGTTCTGACACAATATGACAGTGCGCCAAGATACAATCTGGGAACGTTTTTTATCCCCTGTAGTGCGTCTTTTGATTGATGAAGACGGGTTACGGCGTTACGCTGATAGTATTGACTAGGATGTATGGTGGATAAATCAGGTAACTAGTGGCGTTAAACCAATTGGAACCGAAAATATTCGGCGGTATGCTCCCACATCAATAGATAATAATGGTTTGGAGGGACTTGGATCTCCAGTGTTTGGCATAATGGCATGAGTTTAAAGGCAGTTCTTTTTGATTTTAATGGTGTGATCATTAACGATGAGCCAATCCACCTACAACTGATAGATGAGATTCTTATTGAAGAAAATCTCCAACCCCAAAAGGTGAATGAGCGTCAAGCTTCTTTAGGACGCAGCGATCGCGCTTGTTTTCAGCAATTACTCGCTAATCGTGGTAGAGTAGCCAACGAAAACTATTTAACTCAGTTGTTGTACCGCAAAGCCCAAGCTTATACGGTGGAACTAGAGAAAATAGAGAAACTGCCTTTATATTCAGGTGTAGAAGACTTAATATTTCAAGTGCGATCGCGGAATCTGAAATTAGGACTAGTCAGTGGCGCTATTCGCAAAGAAATAGAACTGGTACTCCACCGGGCTAAATTAACTGAACATTTTAAAATTATCGTTGCGGGTGATGACATCACCACCAGTAAACCAGAACCCGATGGTTATCTACTGGCAGTAAAACACCTGAATAAAGAATATCCTGACTTGAATCTTCAACCACACGAGTGTCTGGCAATTGAAGATACTCCAGCTGGTATCGAGGCGGCGAAGCGATCGCAAATGCAAGTAGTTGGTGTAGCCAATACTTACCCATTTCACATGCTCCAGCGCTGCTGTAACTGGACTGTTGATTATCTCAGTGATTTGGAACTCGAACGAGTGCAAAAAATTTATTCTCAAAAACAGCCTCAGGCATCGGCAACTGAATGTTAGAATAATCTATGGTGATAATGTATTGAGTTAATAAGTGATATTACTCTGGACTTAGCACCGATTAAGGGGAATTAGCTCAGTTGGTAGAGTGCTGCGATCGCACCGCAGAGGCCATCGGTTCAAATCCGTTATTCTCCATGTGTTGTACATTAAATAATTATTGTCAGTTTTAAAGAATTAATGTCCATTTTTTCCAAGTTCAAGGGCATAAGTTACGTATTTTCGCGCCTTTCAGCAATCAAATCAGTTTTAAAGAATTATTGTCCAAAATCAGCCTGTAAAACTCGGCTAAATATATGTTTTCTGATTTAATTTATTACAGCAAGCCCAAGGCTCTTGAATTACAAGAATAGGTTTAAAGCACTTTATTTGCAGTCTAATTACAAAAATATATAACCTCTTTTTTTGCTGTTTTCACCCAAGCAGAGGCTCCATTACTATAAAATAGCTGCGTTTTACGTGCGATCGCAGCGCTCCTTTCAAACCACCCTAATACAAAATTATATCGCTAAAGTG
>JBGTMK010000336.1:0-11404 GCA_041743605.1 Nostoc sp. | reverse complement strand
AAAATATGGTGACAAGGATTTAATTTGCAAGCTCACCCTTATTAAGTTATACAAAACCTTTTTAGAACTTTTTATATACTAGCCACCCTAAAATTAATGTCGATTTTGTAACAAATTTATCTTTAATTAAATATGTGCTGGAGTTTCAAACTCCGAGAGAATTTCTTCCTTATCAGCAGTTTTAAGAAAGAAATAGAGAGTAGAGTCGATTATTTTAATCGTACTTGTACTCCGATCATAATCAAAAAGAGGAGGTATTATATTTTTATTTATTTGATTCTGTATTATGTTGCTTAAAAAATAACCCATATCAGAAGATCGCACATCATCTGGACGATGATGAATTTCTTTAATTTTGCCATGAATAAACTTTCGTTTTAGACCAGCTTCGATATCTTGAAAACTTAAATCAAATAAGACTCGTATAAAGTAATAACCCAGGTAAAGAGGTATTTCATCAGAGGTTTTGGCCTTTTGCTCTATAAATGTTTCAATAAACTCAACTTTCAGTTGTCTAAGAATTGATTTATAAATATCAATCACTTTAGTTTGAGGAGAACAGTTTATCCTTATAAACTCTGATTCTTTCAGATACTTATTAGTAAGTGAAGTCTTTCCTTGCTTTGATGCACCAAAAACAATAATATGCTTATTTCTTTGAAGCCCTTCTATAAAACGTTCATCTACCTGATTTCTTACTATATATGAAGCTATTTCCTCATTAGAAACACCGAAAACTTCTGTGGTTCTCACGAATTAATCTCCAATCTATGGGGATAAACAAAACTTACTTTGAACGACAAAAGCAACACTTCCAGCCTTGTTTTTGTGAATACTTAAAATTTAATTCTTCTTTTTTATTTATATTCATTTAAAAAGCCCGTGACGAGGATTGAACTCGTGACCTCACCCTTACCAAGGGTGTGCTCTACCACTGAGCCACACGGGCGAAACATGATTCCGATTTTTCAGCTAAAAGTTAAAATGCTGGGAGTTTTGATGCTTACCCAGACATTATAACTTATAACTTCGTAAGTGGTGGGCCGGGCTGGATTTGAACCAGCGTAGGCGCAAGCCAACGGATTTACAGTCCGTCTCCATTAACCACTCGGACACCGACCCGATTTGTCTCACGATTTAGAATCTTAGCACCATGTTTTAGAAATTGCAAGTGATTAGAAAAAATAACTTTTGGGTAGAGATCGCAATAAAACTGCGTCTCTACCATCTGGACAAAAATACTGGTTACACGCTCATTTCCAGCATTCGTTGCATTGGTCGCAGTGCAGCAAGCCGAATATCCTCTGACATGGTAATTTCGGGAGTACGATTTTTCATTGCCCAGTAGAGCTTTTCTAGGGTGTTTAACCGCATAAACGGACATTCGTTACAAGCACAGTTATTCATCGGTGGGGCAGGGATAAAGTGCTTGTCAGGAGCTAGTTTTTGCATTTGGTGAATGATTCCCGGCTCTGTCGCAACGATAAATTCTTTACTAGGGCTACTTTGACAATACTTGAGTAAAGCTGCTGTGGAGCCAATAAAGCTGGCGTGGCGCAATACACTACTTTCACATTCTGGGTGTGCGATCGCCTCTGCTTCAGGATGGGCAATTTTTAACTGGACAATTTTCTTTTCCGAAAAGGTTTCATGGACAACACAGCTACCTTGCCATAGCACCAAATCTCGTCCAGTCTGTTCCATGACATACCGCCCCAAGTTCCGATCTGGGGCAAAAATAATCGGCTGTTCCTTCGGTATCTGCTGCACAATTTTCACAGCATTGGAACTGGTGCAAATAATATCGCTCATCGCCTTAATATCAGCAGAGCAGTTGATGTAAGACACCACCAGATGATCTGGATGCGCTGCTTTAAAAGCTGCAAACGCCTCTGGTGGACAACTGTCTGCTAAAGAACAACCAGCATCCAAATCTGGTAAAAGTACTAATTTATCGGGATTAAGTATCTTTGCTGTTTCTGCCATGAAGTGAACACCAGCAAAGACGATCACATCCGCATTGGTTTTTTCGGCGGCTCTTGCCAGTTGTAATGAATCCCCAATAAAGTCGGCAATATCCTGAATATCTGGCTCTTGATAATAATGTGCCAGGATAACTGCGTTGAGTTCTTTTTTGAGACTCTCAATGGCGGCAAACAAATCTAGTGGTAGTTCACCCGGTTGGGTTTTTTCTCGTTGAGCTAGTGCAGTAGTAAACACAGTTTAGGGGTGCTTTATGTTGCAAATGTATGTCCTGTGGATTCAATTATAGTAGTTTTTACCAAAAATAGTGGACGGTTGATATTTTGGGGTTGTGTCCAAATCCGGCTGAGTTTCATATCCTGGAGATAGACGGCAAGGAAAGTGGCATGACCAGTCAGAAAACTCAATCGATAACCCTCAAAATTGCTGTAATTGGAGATGTTCACGACCAATGGGAAGTGGAAGATGGTATTGCACTCAAGCATCTGGGTGTTGACTTAGCGCTGTTTGTTGGGGATTTTGGCAATGAATCGGTGGAAGTGGTCAGAGCGATCGCATCTCTCGATATTCCCAAAGCAGCCGTAATGGGCAACCACGATGCCTGGTATACCGCCACCGAATGGGGACGCAAAAAGGCTCCTTATGACCGCTCTAAGGAAGACTGGGTACAGGAACAACTCGATTTATTAGGCCCGTCCCATGTCGGTTACGGTAAGTTGGATTTTCCCGCTTGGAATTTAACTGTAGTGGGGGGTCGTCCCTTTACCTGGGGTGGCCCAGAGTGGAAATTCGCGGAAATCTGTAAAGAACGTTACGGTGTGACGAGTTTGGAAGAATCCGCCGATCGCATCGTGAAAGCGATCAAAAGCGCCGCTTACGAGACGATTATATTTTTGGGTCACAATGGGCCTAGTGGGTTAGGCGATCGCCCCGAAGACCCCTGCGGCAAAGACTGGCATCCAATTGGCGGCGACTTTGGCGATCCAGATTTTGGCGAGGCGATTTCTCATGCCTTGACTGCTGGTAAAACCATTCCTCTGGTGACATTTGGTCACATGCACCGAGATTTACGCCATACCAAGAAGGTGCAGCGCAAGCCCATCTTTAGAAGTCCAGAGGGGACAATTTACTTAAATGCTGCAAGTGTCCCCAGGATTGTGGAAAATGATGGCGAGAAGTTGCGTAACTTTTCCATTGTCACTCTAGAGGCGGGTCTGGTTTCGCAAGTTTCCCTAGTTTGGGTGGGGAATGACTTCCAGGTGGCTAAGGGGGAAATTTTGTATGAGCGATCGCGGATTGTGTCGTAGACATTCGCATCCAGTAGTGCAATCTGCGTAGATAATAGGGTATAGTATGATCTGTCAAGTTTAGTGTTAACTAACAAAAGCGTCTGAATAGCGTCTGAAACTAGGATCAGCACAAGTTTGACAGATTTACTGGAGAGGTGGCAGAGTGGTCGATTGCGTCCGACTTGAAATCGGATGAGGCTAAAACCTCCGGGAGTTCGAATCTCCCCCTCTCCGTTGAGGAATTAAAAATTCAGAAGGCAGGAGGCAGAAGGGAAACCCCATAAATAAATTTAGGGCATTTAATAGGGACGCCGTATGTCTTGCGCTGCGCGTCTCGAAATGCATATTTTTTCTTTTTTAAAAAACTCCGATGTATTAATCGGTAGTTGCAGGGTTCCAATCATTTATCAGTAGGTTGTTTGATAAGAAACTTTCAGTAAAAAGTTTTTTCTAATACATTGAAGTTAATAAAAAGCCCCTAGCACATTCAGACTAGTGGCTTTTCATTTTCAAATATTTTTTCTTTCTGATATAACTATCGATCTTTTTGGTAGATGCTTGGGTATTAAACTAAGCTAGTTCTAACAAATCTCTGTCTAATGGATTCTCTGGGAAGAATACAGCAGCTGAAAGATTGAAAAAATCTGCAAGCTTTTGAATGTGTTCAACCGTTAATTTACGCTTGCCTTTGAGTACATCAGAAATAATTGACTCAGTTTTAAAAATAGGAACTAAATCCTTTTGTTTAAGATTTAATTCCGCAATTAAAACTTTGAGAAGTTCTACTCCATAAATATCTGGAACCAAATCCTGTTTTGATTCGTATTCGTAAATCAAAATTCCCAGTAAATTCAAATAGTCTTCTTCTGACTCCGTTAGTTCCCCTTTATCAAGTAGACTATCGACAACTGCTTGAGTTTTTTCTAAATCTTCTTCATGTTTTATGGGGCGTGGGGGGAAAAATGTAAGCAATTCTGTGTAACTGGTGTGATGATATAACATTTCTTCATTATAGAATTGAATTAGTTACTTAATTATCAGGACTAAGATTGGTGTATTAAGCTGATGTGCGCCTAAATTGTATAAACACTGTTTACCGTCGTTAACTATTAACTGTTAACGGTTATCAGCCTTCATGTAAATGTTCAAGTTAAATGCGTAACAGCTTACCAAGCTTAGTTTTGCCTAATTGATAGCTTCTAATTATTATTACTAGCTATCAAACCATTCGTCATTCTTCCATTTGTCTCTATCGTATTCTGCATGAGTCAGAAACTCACGAATATATATAACTTTGATTTTATAGTTAATACAGGTTATTAGCCTATATTTATTCCCTCCAATATCAAAAATGACGAAGTTTTTTACTTGGTCAGGCGCAAAAACAGAAGTAGCTTTGACATCAGTAAAACTATTCCAGTCTTGCACTTTTACAAGCTTCTTCCAGGCTCGTATGCTAGGTTCAGCATCGGGGTGCTTTTCACAAGCTTTATTAAGTCTGGTTTCTGTAATAATCCGCATATATAGGGTTTTCCTTTATTGTTGATAAAATACATGAGCTTCATCTCCTGATTGTGTGAACTACAAAAATTGAAAACCTTAATAAGAAGGCTTGAAATAATCTTAGCAAATTGCGAAGTAAAGTACAAGTGTTTGCTTTGTAAGTATTTTTACTTTGCGAATCGGTGCAACGGAAAAAGCGATCGCTCCCCCTTTTGCTTGCACCGTGCTAGCATAAAGAAAAATCCTACTTTGAGGTAAAGCGATGGCTACCCTTTATGTAAGAAATTTACCCGATCATTTGTATGCAAAACTGCAAGAGTTAGCAGCATCTGAACACCGTTCTATTAACGCCCAAGTTATAACTCTATTAGAACAAGCTTTAAAAACTGAAGCACAGCAAACAGAAGAAGAAAGACGAAAGAATGTGCCAAAACTTTTAGAGGAAATCCGTCTTCGCCGTGAAAAGCTACCAACTGATATCGAATGGCCTGACAGCACTGCCATGATTAGAGAAGATCGGGACAGATGACAATTCCTCTTAGGTGCGTTGTGGATGCCAGTGTGTCCCTTAAGCAATTTATTCCTGATCCGCTAACAGCTAAGGTTAATCAACTATTTGCTCACCTTACCTATCCCCAGACAGAAATCTTTGTACCTGACTTGTTTTACATTGAGTGTGCAAACGTTTTGTGGAAGTATGCTCGTGCAGGTAGTTACAATGTTTCTTTGATTCAAGGGAATTTAGCTAGTCTCAAAGCTTTTCCTTTGCGTGTTGTCTCCACGGCTGATTTGATCGCGGATGCAGTTGCGATCGCATTAAATTATGGAATCTCCGCTTACGATGCTTCTTATGTCGCACTTTCACAGCAGGTAGGTGCTACTTTGCTGACTCTTGACGGTAAACTGGTCAAGGCTTTAGCGGCTTCGTCTTACAATGTTTGCTCGTTTAATGACTTTGAGGTTCCGCCGTTGGAGTCAATGTAGAAGCGATCGCCTTTCCTCGCCATATATTTAACCCCAAAGTATTGGATGAGACTAAACAAATCGATACAAACTCAGAATTGGGGAAATTAAATTTTTATCACTGACTTATCTTAGTTGCAATAAAATTAGTTTGTAAAGCAGGGAATAAACCTGCTGTTTTTTTTATATTCAATTGTCAAAAATGCCTTTTACTTATAACCGCACGGTTCGCTTTCAAGATACTGATGCTGCTGGGGTAGTTTATTTTGCTAATGTTTTGGGTATTTGCCATGAAGCTTATGAAGAATCTTTAGAAGCATCAAGTATTAATCTCAAAGATTTTTTTACTAATCCGTCTGTAGCTTTCCCCATTGTTCATGCTAGTGTCGATTTTTTGCGTCCTATGTTTGGTGGGGACAAGTTACTGATTAGTTTAATTCCGCAAAAAATAGGTCTTGATAAGTTTGAAATTACTTATGAAATTACTGTGGCTGAGGTGGTAGTTGCTAAGGCGATTACTCGCCATGTTTGTATTGATTCAAGCACTAGAAGTAAACAGGAATTACCTGATGAGATAGTTCAGTGGTTGGAAACGAACCGCAGAGATGCTGAAGGCGTAGAGAGAAGAAAGTCGAGAGAGATTATGTGATGGAATTATGGAGGAATTCTGTGGCTATTTGCTGTAGCAGTTGGCGGTTAATTTTACCTTGGGAGTTGCGGGGTAAGTTTTCCTGTAGAATCCAATATTTAGGGATTTTAAATTTGCTGAGTTTATCTTTAAGTAGGGTTTGAATTTTTAAGGCAGAGGTATTTGATTGTTTGGGAATGTAAATCGCTGTTAAGGCTTGTCCCCAATGTTTATCTGGGATGCCGATGACACAAATATCAGCAACCATTTGAGTTGATAAGATAGCTGATTCAATCTCTGCTGGATAAATATTTTCTCCACCTGTAATAATTTTTTCACTGTTACGTCCGACAATATTTAAATAACCTTGTTCGTCTAAAAAACCTAAATCATCTACTTGGAAATCAGTTTTATTTTCTCTAGTTATCGGATAGTAACCAATGGCCAAAGATTGAGCCTGAATGGTGATATTTCCGATTTGATTGGAATTTAAAACCTCGCCTTGCTGATTGCGAATAGTTACTTTGGCATGGGGAAGAATTTGACCACTGCTAATTTTACCGCTTAGAAAATCATCTGGTTTTAGGGTAGCAATTTGAGAGGCGGTTTCTGTCATACCATAGGTAGGTGCTAACCGTATGCGATGAAATCTGGCTTTTTCTAGTAGTTCGTTCCATGCTGGCGCACCTCCTAAAAGTACAGTATTAAATTGAGATAACCATTCAGTTAATTCTGAATTTTGCAGGAGGCGTTGTAACTGTGTTGGTACTAAAGATATGAAAAATTCTGATTGCTTAATATTTAATATTTGACCTGATTCTACAGCTTTAAATGGTTGAATAGATAGTTTACCTGCGGTAGTGAATGAACGCATAAATTGCATTAAACCACTAACGTGATATAAGGGCAATATGCAAAAAGAATTTACTTGCTTTAGTTGAAAGTATTCTGTAAATCCTTGTACTGATGCTGTGAGAGTTTCCCAAGTATGGATGGCAAATTTAACTTCTCCTGATGAACCACCCGTAGGAATCATGATGCTATTGGGAATTGGGCATTGGATATTATTATTCCCATCCCCCATACCCCATGCCCCATGCTCTATTCCCCAAATAATATCTGGTTGTACTAAATCAAAGACTTGTTGCCATTCTTGTGTTCCCCAATCGGGGTTACAAAGAAAAACTGGACATTTCGCTGCACAAGCAGCAATAAAACTTGCTAGAAACCGTATTGGTTCGCGTTCGGCTAAGATGATTTTTGGTGGCGTTTCAGACGCTGATAATTGTGTTAGTTCTAAATATAATTGTTGAGCTATTTGATTAAATTGATGGCTGCTATAATCGATAAGCCAATCATTTTGAGCCAGGTTATTAAGATAGTCTAAAGGTCGTTCCATAAACTTTGAAAACACGTTTCTTCTTGTTCAAAAAAATGGTCGATGCCAAAACCAATTGCCCTGTTGTTTCGGGATAATTCGGCTGCTAGTTGGAGTGCTGTTTGTCTTGCGATCGCAGTTTCAAATACTGATGAGAATACAGTATCAATTTGATGCTGGTGGCAAAACTTTCTCAGACGAGATGGCGATCCGACTATCCCAGGCTTGATCACAAAAATCCCTCGCCAACCTTGTTGATAACAGGCGGCGAGTTGCCCAAGTGTGGCGACAGATTCATCTAAAGCGATCGCAGTTTCATAACTCGTACTCAATTCCAACATCTGCTGAAATTGCTCAACGGGTAACGGTTGTTCGATAAATTCAATTTCTATGGGTATTTTTCCATTTGCCTTGAGATTGTCGCAAGTCCACAACCATAAGTTTGCGTCCTCATAACTGAGTCCACCATTGGCATCTAATCGCAATTTGGTAAAGGCTGGTAAGGTTTGTATCAATGATTCAAAAATTTCTAGTTCATCAGCGATCGCATCCACACCAATTTTCCACTTAAACGTGCGATATCCTTGCTGCCACAAAGTTTCCCATTGATTTAAAGCCGCTTCCCCTGCTGCTAGCAAGGCGCTGTACAAAAGGAGTGAGGATTTAGGAGTTATAAAATTATCTCCCCCACTCCCCCACCCTTGCGCTGACTCAAAGCCAAATTGACAAGCAGGTAACTCATCTGGGATCGAAAAAATCGTTTCGTCTGTGATTTTTACTGGGAGTTGGCGACAAAAATCTAAGGCTTGTTCTAGGGTTTCGGAACCAAACCAGCTAATGGGGGCGATTTCTCCCCAGCCAACTCTACCTGATTCGTCGGTGAGACGCAGGATAATACCTTCACGAATATCCCACTTACCATGATTAGTGGTAAGCGATCGCAAAAATCTTCGCTGATATGGACGAAATTTAAATTGATAACGCATCAATTAGTAATTGCTAAAGCATAAATCCCAAGCCGAACAACGAGCAAGCCCAGAAATGCACAGCTACGGCGATGAATTTACAGTTACTAACTTTATCCGGCTGGTTGTGATTTTCTTGGACGTGGCGGCATAATTTGACAGCAAAGGGTAAACTTACCCAACTCAGTAATGTCCAAGCTGGAGAAATCCCCAACAGTAGAAATAGCAAGGTGAGGGGATAAATGCTACCAGTAAACAAAACTAGGAGTTCGGCACCTTTTTGGGTTCCGAGACGGACGATAGGCGATCGCTTCCCTGCGGCTATGTCATCCTTGACTTGGTGAAAGTGTGAGCAAAACAAAACTAAGGTTGTGGCAATCCCGACAATCACTGAGACTGCTAAACTTGTCATTGACCAAGTTTGGGTTTGGCTGTAGTATGCTGCCTCCACTGCTAAGGGGCCAAAGGCAAAAAAGCAAAGAATCTCGCCTAAACCCTGATATCCTAAGCGAAAGGGAGGCCCTTGGTACATATAGCCTAGACCGCAGCATAGTAGAATGATGCCAATAACGGTTAGGTCTTGTTGCCAAAAGGCGATCGCTAGTATGCCCAGCAACCCCAAACCTAAACACAAATTTCCTATCCAAAATATTAATGGTTTATTGCCTGTTAAGTTCACCAGAGAATGGTGCTTATTTTGATCAATACCAGTTTCGGAATCAAAGACATCATTACTAATATTTTCCCAAGCAAGAATTAAGATTGCCGCAGCTACAAAAGTAGAGAATACTACACCATTGAAAATTTTAGTTTCGGCAAATGCTACTGCTGTTCCTACCCAAATGGGCATAATGGCAACGCTATACATTGGCGGTTTAATCGCTGCCATCCATAACTTAGTGTTGGGATATAAAATTTGCTTGGTAGTCATCAGTCGTGATTAATTAAATTGCCGGAATATTACTCACACTTTAAATTTTATGATTTAAAGAGACGCTAGATATGGGTGATATACAAATAACTGTCACTTTTACTGTGGCTTGTCAACCTTGCGTTGTGAACACTGCACCCTGACGTTGCAGCCCAAGGCTGTAACTGGCTTGTGATGGTCTAGGAACACCACGAATAAGGCAAATCCTACGCTGGTGAAATGACAACTTAATATGTTAACTGTAGAAATACGACCATGATTAATTACACTTTAGGAAGTTAACTTAAAAAAAATTTACTATCGTTAAATCCATGACAGTTTCACCATGTCGTAACAACTTCTTTGTAGAGCGCAAAGATTTATATCAATTTCTGGTAGCAGTGCAAGAAAAGTGCGTCAACAACAATTGTAGGCAAATTGTCAGTATCTCCCAAGAGATCGATTTAGTTGATCCTTTACTTGTATTGGATCAACTTACACAAGCAAATGAAATAAATTTTTACTTTGAGGACAGAGCTAAAGGAGAAGCGATCGCGGCAATTGATTCTGTAGCAAAATTACAGATTGATGGTGCAGATCGTTTTACTCAGGCTGAACATTTTATCAAATCTCGTCTAAAAAATATAATTAATTTTGGTAACGCTAATCAACCTTTTTCTGGGCCTCACTTTTTTTCTTATTTCAGCTTTTTTGATAAAAATGCCCAAGTGGATTATCCATTTCCATCTGCTACAATTTTTCTTCCACGTTGGCAAGTAGCTGTAAAAAACCAGCGTTGTATATTAGTAACAAATATAATGATTAATGCAAATGCAAATATTGAGAGATTGTTGGAGAATGTGCAAAATAAAGTTGAATTTATCCAATCTTTAGAAGATTACTCTGCTAATATTGATTGTTTTTCAATAAATTTATATAAAAAATCTATCACAAACTCTGCTCAGTTTAAACGTTCAGTAGTATCTGCTTTGGAAAAAATTCGGTCTAGTCATTTAAGTAAAATTGTATTAGCAGATATATTAGATGTAAAGTCAAGCAACAAGTTTGACTTAATTAAATCATTAAATAATCTTAGACAAAATCATCCTAATTGTTATATCTTTTCTACTAGTAATGGCAAAGGACAAAACTTTATTGGTGCAAGTCCAGAAAGATTAATTAGTATTAACAATAAACAGTTAATCACTGATGCTTTAGCTGGTTCTGCACCACGAGGTAAAACCCCTGCTGAAGATGCAGCTAATGCCAATCGCTTACTAAATAGTGAAAAAGAAAAGCATGAACATTCGCTAGTACTGGATTTCATTACACAACGTTTATGCCAGCTAGGTTTGTTACCTCAAATCTTAGCACCGCGTTTGCGACAATTATCTAACATCCAGCATTTATGGACACCAATCAGTGCTACAGTTCCCGCTAACATACACCCATTAAAGATTGTTGGACAATTGCATCCTACACCAGCTGTTGCTGGTGCAGCACGAGATGTAGCTTGTGCCGAAATTCGTCGTTATGAAAGCTTTGAAAGGGGTTTATATGCTGCGCCTCTGGGTTGGATAGATTCTGAGGGGAACTGCGAGTTTATTGTGGGAATTCGTTCAGCATTGATTGATGGCGATCGCGCGAGATTGTATGCTGGTGCCGGTATCGTGGCTGGCTCTGATCCTGATAAAGAGTTTGCAGAGGTGCAACTTAAACTTCAGGCGTTATTGAAAGCATTAGTTTAAAGTTAATTACTAATCTTGTATGCCAGCTAAAGATATT
>JBGTMK010000335.1:0-10448 GCA_041743605.1 Nostoc sp. | reverse complement strand
TGAAGGATCAACAATTAATTGGACTCCCTGTGGACGCAAGCTGACCTGTTCTTACCCTGGCATGCAACTATACTACGGCTCAGATGTGTACTACGGACGCTATGTCTCAGTACTAGAAGTGGATGGTCAATTTGACAACTTGGAAGAAGTAATTTACATCGAAACCCATCTCAGCAATACATCCACCAAATATCAGGGTGAATTGACTCACTTGTTACTCCAGCACCGCGAGTATCCAGGTTCCAACAATGGTACTGGTTTCTTCCAAGTGCTTACAGGTTTGAAGATGCGTGCTGCCTATGAACGGTTGACAGCTACAGAAGCAAAGTTAGCGGTTCAGGTTTAAAGCAGCAGTGTTTGTGTCAAAGCTTGTGGGGGCGCTTCTGAGTGCCCTTTTTTTTGTGTTATTAAATACATTTTAGCCACCAAACAATTAGCATATATTTATCTTGTTTACGGATATTTACCTTATAGTTGGTGGTTTTTATCAAGATCAAGAAGATACTCACTACTGAAGTATAAATATTGTTATCATTTCATAAATTAGCTGGTTGATCTAAATAGCACATTTAGTCAGCTAAAAAACTCAAGTCAGGAGGAATTTCCTTTGTCTCGTCGATATTTATTTACCTCCGAGTCAGTCACCGAAGGTCATCCAGATAAAATCTGCGATCAGATTTCTGATACAATTCTGGATGCCCTATTGACACAAGACCCCAGCAGCCGTGTTGCCGCTGAAGTAGTAGTTAATACTGGTTTGGTGCTAATCACTGGTGAAATAACCACCAAAGCCAACGTAAATTTCGTCAATCTCGCCCGGAAAAAAATTGCCGAAATTGGTTATACCAATGCCGACAATGGCTTTTCTGCTAACAGCACCAGTGTTCTACTGGCTTTAGACGAACAATCACCCGATATTGCCCAAGGCGTTAACACCGCTCAAGAAACCCGCCAGCAAGATAGTGATGAGCTATTCGACAAAATTGGCGCGGGCGATCAAGGTATAATGTTCGGATTTGCCAGCAACGAAACACCAGAACTGATGCCTTTACCCATCAGTCTTGCTCACCGCATTGCTCGCCGATTGGCAGCAGTCCGCAAAACAGGTGAATTGTCATACCTGCGTCCTGACGGCAAAACCCAAGTGACTGTGGCTTACGAAGACGGACGCCCCATAGGTATCGATACTATTCTAATTTCCACCCAGCATACAGCCAATATTGGGGAAATAACCGATGAGGCGGCTGTACAAGCCAAAATTAAACAAGACCTGTGGTCAGCAGTGGTCGAACCTGTTTTTGGCGATATTGACGTTAAGCCTAATCAGGAAACACGTTTTTTAGTCAACCCCACTGGCAAATTTGTCGTTGGTGGCCCTCAGGGAGATTCTGGTCTGACAGGACGGAAAATAATCGTTGATACCTACGGTGGTTATTCACGGCATGGTGGCGGTGCTTTTTCCGGCAAAGACCCCACAAAAGTAGACCGTTCTGCTGCTTATGCAGCTCGCTATGTGGCGAAAAATATTGTCGCTGCTGGGTTAGCAGACAAAGTTGAAATCCAGTTATCTTATGCTATTGGCGTAGCACGACCAACAAGTATTCTAGTGGATACCTTTGGCACCGGTAAAGTGGATGAAGAAACTTTACTAGAATTAATCAACCAGCACTTTGAACTGCGTCCGGCGGGGATTATCCATACCTTCAACTTACGCAACTTACCAAGTGAACGAGGCGGACGTTTTTATCAGGACGTCGCGGCTTACGGTCATTTTGGGCGGGCTGATTTAGACTTGCCTTGGGAACAGACCGACAAGGCCGAATTGTTGAAGCAAGCAGCAAATGAATCACTTTCGGCAGCAGTTGCTCAGGCACTAACTTAAGCTGTTACGCGACTGGAAAAAATTAGCTTGTTTATCTGAGGGTATGTCAATTTATGACAATACCCTCATTTATTTGGACTCGATCCTTTTCCTCAGCGCCCAATTTCAACATCTTCGAGGATACCTAGTGCATCGGGTACGAGAACCGCTGCGGAGTAGTAGGTGGTGACGAGGTAGGAGATGATCGCCTTTTCGTTGAGGCCCATGAATCGGACGGACAAACTGGGTTGGTATTCGTCGGAGATACCAGTTTGATGTAAACCAATAACGCCCTGGTCTTCCTCACCAGTGCGGAGTATCAGGATAGAGCTGGTCTGGTTTTTGGTAATCGGGATCTTGTTACATGGCAGAATAGGTACATTGCGCCACGTAATTACCTTGCTGCCATCCATGTCGATGCTGTCTGGATAAATGCCTCGACGGTTGCACTCCCGACCGAAGGCTGCAATAGTGCGGGGATGAGCCAGGAAAAACTTCGATTTCCGCCGACGAGTGATCAGTTCATCAAGGTCATCAGGAGTGGGGGTACCGCTGCGGCTGTAGATGCGCTGTTTGAGGTCAGCATTGTGCAGCAACCCAAATTCGCGGTTGTTGATCAACTCGTGTTCTTGGCGTTCCCGCAATGCTTCAATCGTCAGCCGCAATTGTTGTTCCGTCTGATTCATCGGTTCATTGTACAAATCTGCAACGCGAGTATTGACTCGCAACACAGTCTGAGCAATGCTCAATTGATATTCGCGGGGTGAGAGTTCGTAATCAACAAATGTTCCCGATAACGCCGTCTCTGTGCTATGACTGGTCGATAACGCGATCGCAGCTTCTCCGTACTTGTTTTGTTGTTGTTGGGCACGAGTCTGAAACTGCTCAACCTGAGCCTGCAACCCCTGTGACTGATTGAGCAGTTCCCGAAATGCCTGTTGTGGTAGCGCCAATACACTGGTTCGGGTAACAGCCTTGACCGTGAACTTCCAACGGCTTTCTGACTCCACCAACACCTGATCCCCGAAATGGTCGCCATCCGCCAGCACATCCAACAGAGGCTGCTCGTCATACTTGCCAATACCAATCTTGTTCACCCTACCATGTGCGATCAAAAAAAGCTGATTGGCTGGCTGACCTGACTGCACTATAATGTCACCCGGTGCAAACTCCTGCTGAACAAATCGACCCGCCAGGGCAGTCAACACCTGACTGTCGTCAAACCCTCGCAGCAATGGCAACTCACTAAGTTTCTGAGGAATTACCTGCACCTCGGCTCCGGTGTTGGAGAAACTCAACCGCCCATCACCCACGGTATAAGTCAACCGACGGTTCAACCGATAAGTGCCACCCTTTGTCTGTACCCACGGCAACATCTTCAACAACCACCGCGAGGTAATTTCCTGCGTCTGCGGTGCAGATTTAGTGGTTTTCGACAAATTACGCGCAGCATCTTTACTCAAACTCAGTTGAGGTTGTCCACCCTCAACATTTAAGTTCGATTCAATAAAATCCGTCATCACCTCATCCTCTAGTTAACAATTTTGGATTTTAGATTTTAGATTTGTTCCACGTAGCGTGCTTGTTGCGGAGTGAGTATAAATCACAAACGTGTTAAAACTTTGAATTTTGAATTTTTCAATCCCTTCAGGTTCAGCAGTCGCTCATGGGGGGGAAACCCCCAAGACCGGGCTGCTTCACGAAAATCCAAAATTTAAAATCTAAAATTCAATCACTCAGCGCCCGATTTCAACATCTTCGAGGATGCCGAGTGCGTCAGGTACTAAGACGGCTGCGGAGTAGTAAGCGGTAACGAGGTAGGAGATGATCGCTTTTTCGCTGATGCCCGCGAAGCGGACAGACAAGCTGGGTTGGTATTCATCGGGGATACCTGTTTGATGTAAGCCGATCACCCCTTGTTTTTCTACACCAGTGCGGAGCAAGAGGATAGAACTGGTGCGGTTATTGGTGATGGGAATCTTGTTGGAAGGAAAGATGGGCACACCGCGCCAAGCTGTAACCTGAGCGCCATTTACATCTACACTATGTGGATAGACCCCCAAGCGGTTGGCCTCCCGACCGAAGGCAGCGATCGTGCGGGGGTGAGCGAGGAAGAAGGCTGGCTCCTTCCAGACAGTCGCCAACAACTCGTCTAAGTCATCGGGCGTGGGTGCGCCGCTACTACTGTAGATACGCTGACTGAGGTCGGCGTTGTGCAGCAACCCGAATTCGCGGTTGTTGATCAACTCGTGTTCTTGACGTTCCCGTAATGTCTCAATAGTCAGCCGCAGTTGTTCTTCCGTCTGGTTGTACGGTTCGTTGTACAGATCGGCTACGCGGGTACTTACTCGCAACACCGTTTGGGCAATGCTCAACTCATATTCTCGGGGTGCAAGGTCGTAATCAGCGAAGGTTCCCGGCAATGCAGTCTCTTGGGGATGATCAGCGGCCAATTCAATGGCAGCTTCACCTTGGGCATTTTGTGGCTGGCTCAGGCTGGCGCGGAACCGTTCAACATGAGTTCGCAACGCCTCAGACTGACCGATCACCCTCTCAAACACCTCTTGGGGCAGGGACAAAACTATGGTTCTGGTAATCGCCTTGAGGGTGTATTGCCAGGTGTCCTCAGACTCGACCACAGTTTCATCGCCGAAATGGTCGCCGTCGGCTAGCACGTCCAACACGACCTGTTCGCCATATTTGCCAACACCAATTTTGTTCACCTTACCACGAGCAATCAGAATCACGCGATCGGCCGGCTGGCCAATCTCTACGATTACATCGTCTGGGGCAAACTCCTGTTGAACAAACTGGTTTGCCAACCCGGTCAACACCTGGATATCGTCAAACCCTCGCAGCAAGGGCAACTCAGTAAGTTCCTGGGGAATCACCTGTACCGCAGCTCCGGTGTTGGTAAAAGTGACCCGCCCATCACCCACGGAATAACTCAATCGACGGTTGACTCGAAAGGTGCCACCCTTTGTCTGCACCCACGGCAACAACTTCAACAACCACCGGGATGTAATTTCTTGGGTCTGCGGTGCAGATTTGGTCGTTGTCGCCAAATTACGCGCCGCTGCTGTACTTAAACTTTGCTGTGGCTGCTGATTTTCAACATTCACATTGGGATCATTAGAGTAAGTCACAATTTCATCCTCCAAGCTCTAGTTAGTAAAAAAACCGATCTCACATGAATTACTAATTCGTAATTCGTAATTCGTAATTCGTAATTCGTAATTCGTAAATTAAAGAGCAGAACAACTCAATTGATTGATTCCTTGCTCTGAGCCACTTAGCTTGCTATAACACTTGCCAGGGATAGGTTCGGGGTAATTACGAATTACGAAGTATCAATTACGAATTATCTTGACCCTACTCGGATTCCTCACAAGTTTTGCGATCGCTATGCTGTTACGCAAGCATCCCACTCCTCATAATCCCTACCCAGAATCTATTTCGAGGATTTTTGACTGGTGATTTTTTGATTTGTGTGAAAAACTAGAAGATTTTATAAGGCTTTGAGAACTGCTGGCTTCGACTCCCTGTATCGACCAAAGAGCCGATCCGGGCAGCCGAGGTTCCCAATCCTTTAGGGCTATTGAGTAGGCGGACTATTGGCGAAGCACTATTACGCAATTCAAATTCCTTGTAACGGTCTACTGTTATATGCCACCTGAGTACACCGCACATCCACTGTTCTAATTTTTCCACGTATCCGAGCAATTTTTTGCGGGTACTTTCATCTAGATTGAAATCATCAAACAGAGTAGGCAATTCAGTGGCAACAATGTGTTGAAACTGTTGCGCGCGTGCAGTCATCAGATTGTTCACGATCTCGACGGACTTGGGGATATCGCAGTTGAGGAAATTCTGTACAACCAGCACAATGTTATGGATTTCGCCCTCGTATTCGATTTCTTTCTGGTAGGAGAAGATATCGTTAGTGAAACAGGCAAAGTCGGCAGCAGAATTCTCCAGCGATCGCATTGGTCTACTGTAGTAGATATCCATCGGGATCTCGCTACCCTGGGATAGTCGAGACAGACTCATCGTCAAATCTGAGCCAAAGGTCTTACGACGCATCTCCACATAATCGATCGGATCAGGAATCCGATTTTGGATCTGATTAGCCAGCTCCCACACCCAACTGTCAGTCATATCCTGAATGGCGCGGCGAAACTCAGTCCGTGCAGTCAGGGACATCGGGTCAGCAGTCCGAGACCAAATATCTGCCAAGCCCCGTTCTACCGGATTAGTTGGTACTGCGGGGGGAGTGGAGTCGTCGAGAGGCATGAACGCTGATAGTCTAGCGTTAAACACCTTCGCCCCAACCATATCGCGGTTATTGCCGTAGAGGGCTGGGAAATAATCGTCCGCATAGGTTCCCCACACCAACCAGCAAGCAGTTAAATTTAGCTCATCGGCAGATCCATGAGGATGGATCAACGCCCCGCATAAAGCTACGTCAGCAACGTCGAATTTGTGATTATTCCAGATGAAGGCATCAGGAATGCTCGGTAGAGATTCCAGCATCCCCATCCGTCGCGCCCATTCCTTGGAGTGCTTCCGCGACTCATCCAAATGGGGATTCAAAGTGGTAGAGAACGGCATATAAAACTTCGGCAGTTTCACGGCTCCCACAGCTTTGTATGGCACATGAGTGAAACTCTTAAACCTTCCTAAACCAAAGGTGGTGTATGAGGATTCAATCCGCACCCCCGATGTGCCCAGCCCTTTAGGTCCGCCCAGAATTGTAGGTGTCGAAGAATTATCCGCTTGCTTTTTGTTCATGTAACGGCTAGACCGCATGTGCCATTCATGACCGCCCGATTGCCAATCCTGAAGTCCTTTGATGTAAAGGAGAACGTTAATTCGCTCTACTGGGTCTAGTCCATACTCCTCAAACAGGGAGGGCAACTCAGTGACGGCAGTGTTGTCAAACTGATATAACCGCGAACTCAGCAGTTCGTTGGTGAGGTTAGCCGCCTGCTGGGTACTGATATTCAAGAAGCGCTCTAAGACCAGGACGCAGTTGGAATTCTCACCTTCATCTTCCACTTCTCTTTGGTAGGAAAATAGGTCGTTGCGGAGATGCACGCCATCAGAAAATGTATCTTTCAATACTTTCATTGGTCGAGTTGCAGCAATTTTTGCCGGCACCTCTACAAACGCGGCGTGTTCCACCAGATTCGCTGACCACGGTGCGCCACCAACCTTGCGCCGCATCTCGATGTATTCGATGGGATTGGCAATCCGATTCTGGTTGATATTGGCGAGTTCCCACATGGACTCTTCCAAGAGGTGTTTAGTACTCTCAAAAAACCGAAGCCGCCAGTCCACAGACTTAGTAAACGCGGTGCGAAACCACAGGTTTGCCAAGCCACGCTCTACTGGGTTGGTGGGAACCGGAGGGGTTTCGGTGGGATACACTGGCATAAATGCTGGCAGTCGGTCGAGATAATCCTTCGCCCCAGCCATATCTTGACTACGCTTATAGATTTCCAAGAAGTGATCATCGAAGAAGAACACCCAGACATACCAATCAGTTACTAGGTCAAGCTCAGTTCCTGGCGCATCTGGATGGGTATAGGAGCAAAGCAAGGCGTAGTCGTGGGCATCGAATGTGCGTTCGTCCCAGATAAGGGAACTTTCGGCTTCTTCTTGTGAACCAAGTATCCCCATCTCGTAAGCCCACGCCTTGGAATGGACTCGCGCCGCTTCCAGATTTGGGTTCAGCCGCGCCGGCCAAGGCATATAAAATTCTGGCAGTTCAAAGGGTTGCATGATCTACGCGTAACCTCCTCTGGGGTCTTCTTGGTGTCTTTATTTCGTGGTTGAACTTGTCAATTGAAGTTCCCCATACTGAAAGATAGAACATTTGAAAAAGCTGTTTAAGTCATTACTTATTTCCAATGCTGGCAGATAACTTTTTAGAGATTTATGATGCTCTCATAACTTTTCATAGTTATAGAAAAAAAGCAATCCCTAGACTAAATTAGTTAACTGAAAAGTTGAATAATTAATTTAAGAATTAGAAGACAGTTAAGACAGTTAAGACTGTTAAGCAGATAGTTAAATCAAAAATTTAAGAATTAGAAGACAGTTAAGACTGTTAAGCAGATAGTTAAAACATTTAAGACAGTTATTAAACAATAGTTACTAATTGTAAAGAATTTACAGCTAAGATTATTTTGTGACTTTGGACAATGATCTAAATCAGGGAATTAGCGATGCCTACGGCTGGCTACGCCCACGTATATCTACGAAAACCGTCTCATACATAAATCTCAATGAGCGAAATCCTGATCGTCGCTTCGCTCCAATTAAAAATGAAAAATGGATGCAATCAAGCTCCTGAATCAATACAGTTCAGATAAGACCAAAACACTTGTAGAGACGGCAATTTATCACGTCTCGAAAACCCACAATTTTGTACTAAGCTGACGCGCATCTAAATTTGATAATTTAGCGCCTGAACTCGTTTGCTGTCCTAGATTGCCGTGTAAAACTAGATGACGAACAGCTTATTAGCCTTTAGCCCAAGCGTATGGCTCCTGAATTTAATGCAAGAAAATATGTCAACCGCCCCACCCACAAGGAGATCGGGTTATATGCGCGCTCAATTTTATCCAAAATCTCAATAAGAAACCCCCTCTGCCTTCGTCATAGCAATGTAATTACAAGGCAGAGGGGTTTCATTGATTTTAATATTTTTGTAGAGGCAGATTTTAGGGATAGTGCTGGCAAACAATCAGTTTTTTGGATTGAAAATTTACCAGAACCTATGTTGTGTTTCTTTTAACCTGCCAACTTAGTTAAGCCTAGTCCCAATCGGGAATTTCAGCATCTTCTCCACCAATACCGATTCCAGTGTTAAATATTTCGGCATCAGTGAGATTTAGATCATTCATTGATGCTTTGTACACATTAGAATCGTGAATCGTAGCGCGAGTAAAATTTACTCCGTTGAGATTGGCTTGCTTTAAATTCACGTTGGTTACATAAGCGGATGTTAGGTTAGCACCTGCCAAGTTTGCACCAGTTAAGTCAGCACCTTCTAGGTTAGCTCCTACAAGGTTTGCTCCTTGGAGTTTCGAGCCTCTCAAGTCAGCACCAATTAGATGAGCGCCACTGAGGTTAGCTCCTGATAGATCACACCGGATACATTCCCCAGTTGAAAGCAGCTTTTGTAAGTCCTGCGGATTGTCGGCTCTAACCAAGCTAGTGAAAAATAGGGGAGTTGCTAAGGCCATGGCCGCTAATAGCTGGAGTTTCATAATTTTCCCCCTTAATAATCAAGTTGCGTCCGTTCTGTCCCTCACAACTCTATTATCTCACTAAATTTCGTAAGGTCAATCTATCTCCTGAGAAGTTACACATGATATGAATTAGCAACGCTTCTTATCCCACAAGAGTTTCTAGATTTACCTAAAATCATTGTTTTGGGACTACCTACAAAATTACAAGGGCGAATTATAAGGGTTTCAAGACTTAATTCACTTCAAAGGTAAGTTAGTTGTGATATTAAACAGGGATAAAATAATGTTACAAATGCTATTAATTCTGATTTTTGGCGATTTTCACCCAATAATTACTCAAAACCTGCCAGTGTTAAATTACTATTAAGTATTGTTAATATAAGATTTTGCTGAGAACTCCATAATAATTTTTTAACCAAAATTTCAGCTTTTTAGATATTAATCCTTAGATATTCATAATTTGGAGAGTAATTATTTAAGCAATAATTATTTCAAGGACTAATCTAAAAGCTCTATTCTTGATTAATCTATTGAGGCAGTGAAATTATGAAATGTAGAAATTTGTTTATCATAAGTTTGTCTTCGCTTGTCATAATTAGCTGTGTTCGAGAAGTCTCAAATAATGAGTCTAATGAAAGTGCGATCGCTGTGAATACATCTGTTGCAAAACCTTCAATTCCGGCACAGTCTTTAACAACCTCAGCACAATCTCAGAAGTCAACTGTTATGAAGTCAGGCAGTTTTCTTTCTGGGGAACATACAACTCAAGGAACAGTAAGTATTAGAACCAAAGAGGGGAAATCATTTCTAGAGCTTGAGCAGTCGTTTAAGACCTCTGAATCAGGGCCGGATTTAGTAGTAATTTTGCATCGCTCAGATAATGTAATTGGTTCAACTAAGCCCCCAGCTTATCCTTTGAAAAAGGGAGATTATCTCATTATTGCTCCCTTGAGAAAATATAGTGGCGCTCAAACATATTCTATTCCTAACAATATAAATTTAGCAGATTATAAATCTGTCGCTATCTGGTGTCGCAAGTTCAATGCTACTTTTGGCGCTGCTAGGTTGAGTAGTTAAAGATTAACTAAATAATTAGTCATGGGGAATGGGAAGTAAAGTTAATTAAAAAGTACTGGAGGAATGTTAAAATATTAATTATTGAATTATTCAGGAATCCAGAAATGAATAATAGGCAATAGCTATTGAGCAACAAATTGCCTAATTTATAGAAAATTAGGACTTACGCAACTGGCACATTATTTTCAGTTCGTAGTGAGGACTTTAGTCCTCTCTTCTCTTCGAGAGGCTACGCCAACGAGACGCTACGC
>JBGTMK010000334.1:0-5542 GCA_041743605.1 Nostoc sp. | reverse complement strand
CCTCGGAACATTATCATAAGCCGCTGTGACTAGCATCTAAAAGTTGGTAATTTGTATCAAAAATAACAGGGATAAAAATTGAGGTATCACAATGATGTTGAATAATTTGGAAAACGATTCGATCTTTACGCCAGAACAAGTTTTGGAGAATCGGGGTAGAGTTGCCATATTTATAGATGGCTCAAATTTATTTTACGCTGCACTGCAACTAGGCATTGAAATCGACTACACCAAGCTATTGTGCCGATTAACTGGAGGTTCCAGACTACTGCGATCTTTTTTCTACACTGGTGTAGACCGGACAAACGAGAAGCAACAGGGGTTTTTGCTGTGGATGCGTCGCAATGGCTATCGAGTCATTGCTAAGGATTTAGTGCAGCTACCAGATGGTTCTAAAAAAGCTAACCTGGATGTAGAAATAGCAGTCGATATGATGGCACTAGTAGATTCTTATGATACCGCAGTTTTAGTCAGCGGTGATGGGGATTTAGCTTATGCAGTTAATTCAGTGAGCTATCGGGGCGTGCGGGTAGAAGTAGTGAGCTTGCGATCGATGACCAGTGACAGCTTAATTAATGTAAGCGATCGCTACATCGATTTAGAAGCCATCAAAGAAGATATTCAAAAAACCCCTCGCCAAAGTTATCCATACCGGCCTTTATCTGGCATCGGTTTTTTGGAAGACCCCAGAACTAGTGATGGACACCTAGAAATCCAAGAATAATGGCGTATAAATTTCATCAAAAGGGGAGATGGGGCAAGAGAAAAATTCAAAATTTCTCCTCCACTCCCTCTTTTCTTATTTTACCTTTGACCTTTTTCTTGGTATTTGGTTTAGTTGCCTGCGGGGGTAAATCCCCTCCAGCTTCCCCACAAAATACTGCGGATTCATCTAATTCAGATAGCGATTTGACTTTCTTTGATGTCACTCTAGAACAAGCAGATGAAGTGGGACGACCCATTTGGAAAGTCAGGGCTAAAACCGCAAAATACACCAAAGAAAAACAAATTGGTCAGGCTGAAAGTCCTTATGGTGAACTATACCAAGATGGCAAAGTAATTTACCAAATCAAGGCAGATGTAGCAGACATTGAGCAAGATGGGAAGCAGTTGTTTCTGAAAGGTAAGATATTTGCCACAGACCCTAGTAATGGAATTGTATTGCAAGGCAATGAATTAGAATGGCGTCCCCAAGAAGATTTGTTAATTGTCCGCAACCAGATTAACGGCACTCATAAACAACTGCAAGCAGTGGCGAAAGAAGTGCAAGTTAAAACCCGCGAACAGCGAATGGAATTTTCTGGAGGAGTAGTAGCAAATTCTGCTGATCCCCAGTTACAAGTCAGAACCGAGCATTTAATCTGGAATATTAAAGAAGAAAAACTGATTGGCGATCGCCCCATAGAAATTGATCGCTACAAAGATAATAAAATTAGCGATCGCGGCAAGGGAAATTACGCCGAAGTCAACTTAAAAACAAAAATTGCCACTGTCCAGAAAAATGCTCAACTAGAATTACTAGATCCACCACTGCAAATAACTAGTAACTCTATGATGTGGGACATGAACACAGAAAATATCACCACACACTCGCCCACAAGAATGTTCCACCGTGCCGAAAATGTCACAGTGACATCTAATCAAGGTCAAATGATAATACCGCGAAAAATCGTTTATTTAACAGGTAACGTCAACGCCATTGGTCAGCGTCGCCAGTCTCTGAGATCCAATTCATTAACTTGGTATTTAGACAATAAGTTAGTTGAAGCTCAGGGAAATGTGGTTTATCGGCAAGTTGACCCACCATTAAATTTTGCGGGTGAAACAGCCGTTGGTAATCTGCAAACAGAAAATATTGTTGTTAAAGGTGGCAGTTCTAGCGGTAGGGTAGTAACAGAGATTATTCCCCAAGAAAGTGCTAATCGTCAGTAGTAGAGTTAAAGGAAGTGGGGCATTGGGCATGAGGCATTGTTTATAGTAGTTATTCTTATCTCCCTCATCCCCCTATTCCCCATTCATAAATTTTGGTCGAGTACTAGGCTAGGATTTTAGTACTACAAGTCCTTTGATAACCCATGAATGGATCAAACAGATTAGGTAAAGAATCCTTGCCAACACCCCAGCAAGCAGAACATTCCCACCATCACGATACAGAGCAAGAGCAGACAGATCATACTCATGGGGCTGGAAAGTCTGCTCATCCTCACGTCCATAGTGAAGAATCTCTACGGCGAATTGTCAATCGATTATCGCGTATAGAAGGACATGTTCGTGGTATTAAGACAATGGTGCAGCAAAGTACCCCTTGTCCTGATGTTCTACTGCAAATTGCCGCAGTGCGAGGCGCATTGGATCGGGTAGCGCGAATTGTTTTGGATGAACATTTAACCGAGTGTATTGCTAGAGCCGCACAAGAGGGTAATATTGACGTTGAAATTAAACAGTTAAAAGCTGCTTTAGACCGATTTTTACCTTAAAAACTAAAAAAATAATGTAGGGCACATTCGCTATTCAATAGTGAATCATGATATTCACCTCAGCAATATCATGTTGCGAACTTGTAGACAACCTGTTTTAATAGACTTTCTCTGCTTTTACCTCGTTTCCTCCTATAAAAAGGGAACGAGAAAAGAACGTTACTCCATAAGATAATATGCTGTGTGGCAAAGATGATTTTTAACCAGACTATGGTCAGAAAAAATTATTATTTTTACTATTCTTTCATGGGCAACCCAGAAAAACCACTGATTCTTTTTCTGCATGGTTTCATGGGTAATATTAATGAATTTGATGAAGCTATAAAATTACTATCTGATGAATTTTATTATTTAACAATTGATCTCCCTGGACATGGCAAAACCCAAGTTTTGGCTGGGGATGATTACTATACAATGACAAATACTGCCCATGCCTTAATCAACTTGCTGGATGAGTTAAAAATTGCCAAATGCTTTTTAGTTGGTTATTCAATGGGTGGAAGATTGGCTTTATACCTAACCCTGCATTTTCCCGAACGCTTTCATAAAGTTGTTCTAGAGTCAGCTTCCCCAGGTTTGTCAACAGAAGCAGAACGATTAGAACGCATTAAATTTGATACGCAAATAGGTAGAAAGGTAACAAGAAGTTTTGAAAAAAACGATTTTGCCGTTTTTTTATCAAATTGGTATGATCAGCCGATTTTTGCTTGTATAAAAAATCATCCAGAATACGATCGCATGGTAGAAAGTAGGTTACAGAACAACCCCCAAGAATTAGATAAATCACTGCGCTTTATGGGTACTGGATACCAACCTTCTTTATGGGAAAAGCTAAAATATAATACAATTCCCATGCTCTTACTAGCTGGTGAATATGATGAAAAATTTATATCTATTAATACAGAAATGGCTAAAATATGTGAATTTGCCCAGCTAAAAATAATTAGTAATACTGGACATAATATCCACTTTGAAAATACCTTGGCATTTGTGGAAAATATCAAATATTTTTTGTCCGCAGCAAGTTAAAAATTCATATAACCTCACTGCTTCTTTATTGCCTTGCTAGAAGGAGTTGGGGATGGTGTCAAATTCGGGGCTGTTGGTTGATTAACTGCGGTTAATTCTTCTTGCAACATTTTCTGATATATCTTAGGTAAAGAGCTACTAACAGAATTAGTTTCTATCCCATATCCTAAACTTGTCCAGGTGGGAGAGAGTCGCCGCAAAACATCATTTATCTTTCCCTGACGCAACAGTTGAGAAATATCAACTCCCCAAACTTTAGAATCATTTAACCATCGGTAAACTACTACATCTTGATATTCTGCTTCAAAACTATAACCAGTCCAAAACATCATCTGCATTGGATTTGGATGATAACGAGGGGCTAAATGATCCCAAGTAATGTTGATAATTTGATATCTGCCAGCAGCGGTAGAACAATTACCTGTGTTGGGGCCTGTGACAATTGTGACGCATATCTCAGGATGTCGGCTGAGGTCATTAACTTGCTGCCCGCCGTATAACAGCGAATAGGGACGGTTCCCACTAGCCTCACTCGCCGAGATGGTTCGCATTAAAGCGCGGATATAGGGGTCGCCCTGTTTCATAACCAAAGGCGGCTGTTGATCTCTAAAAACAGGATCAGAAGGCGATCGCAAGTCTCCAATATACCATTGCAACAAATACACAAAGCCGAGAAGCGCGGCTATTGGGCCAATAAGTTTTTCAACACCCTTAAATTCAAAGCCTTTCAGAGTCTAACTCCTTCAAATTTGCTCTGTTTGCTAATCACAATAATAGACGCGCTCATTTTGGCAAAGTTCACTTCTATCTATTCTTAGGGGGTGCATAGATGCCCCCCTAGTGCGTGTTGCTCCTAACTCTTGACTGGTTGATTACGCGACACTAGCAAATAATTGCCCAAAAGTTTTGGAGCTAGCTTCAGGTTTAGCAACAATTTCGACAATTTTATTCCGTGCATCTGCTTCAAACAGCGCCTCAATAGCAACTTGGGCGACTTTCTGCCGGGGGATGCTACCTTCAAACAGTGTATCTGCACTCTGCATCACAATGGGGTCGGAGTTATCTTCATTTTTCAACCCACCAGGTCGCACAATCGTATAAGTCAGACCACTTTTTTGGATATATTCTTCAGCTTGTTTTTTCCACAACAAAATCAGCCAAAACAAATTCAGTGGATGGAAAAGCTGCGAAATACACAAAGAAGAAACTAAAACAAAATGTTCAATTCCTTTTGTTTTAGCAGCATCTACTAAATTTTTAGTCCCTTCAAAATCCACTCTATATGGGCCAGTGGGGTCAAAGCTCGGTTTTGCCCCAGTCGCAACCAACAAAACTGTGCTATCTCCCAACGCAGCAGTCAGACTTTCTGGTTGTAATACGTCGCCTAAAACTAATTCGGCTTCAGGAGAGAGAATACCCCTAGCTTTCTCTATATCCCGTACTAGGGCTATGACAGTAATATTCCGCGCTATCAATTCTTGCACAATCCGGCGACCTGTTTCACCCGTTGCCCCTGCTACAAATGCTTTCATGAGAAATGCTATCCTGGGAAACTATTGTGTGCTTGTTCAGTTCTTTATTTTAGTAATTCTATGGAGGTGATGGTAGATTAATGAGGTTTCGGTCAAAATGGGATCTGAATGCGAAATGACCCAGGCGCGTGGGGAATCATTAATATAGACGAACGCCAAAGTATACAGTAATGCATTTATGCTTTCAAGAAAAGGCGAATATAAATCCTGGGAAATAACAGAAGCAGTTTTACCTGTAGCCTCCACCCAAGAAGAAGCTAAGGAAACATTAACAGAAGCAAATGTAACGACGCTTACAAAATTTTACGGTCGTTATCAAGACTGTATGGAAATGGCTGCCCCAGTAGAAAAGGTTGCTGAGTATCTCAATGCTCATGCCTCATGGTTTTCGCGCTGTGCTGAACCGATGAAGGTACAATCACTTGGGGAAAATGGCTATGCTTTAATAATTGGTCGTTTTGGTTCTTTTGGTTATGAAGTAGAACCGAAAATTGGTTTGGAATT
>JBGTMK010000333.1:0-8878 GCA_041743605.1 Nostoc sp. | reverse complement strand
GATATATAGCTGCATCAATTTCTGTCTCTCAAGATTTTTGTAGGTAAATCTGACTATCCTTCACTTTAGTTAAAAACAGCACTGTTAATAGAAAATTTACATAATTCCCCTTACTTCTTCATAAAAACTTTAATTTGGTTGGTTTGATGTTGTGATTTATATGCCTGAAGAAACTGTTTGAACTTAAAAATTCTCCCTTTTTTAAGACTTGTTATTAAAAAAAATCCAGACAATTAAGTGATATAATCAGCAGTCCAGCGAATCATATTATCGCTACAACAACTTTAGTTACAATATTTAATTTTATTTGTGTCAAATTTAGGAGTACGATTAATTTGGTTTAAGACCTTGGAGAAACTACACAGGCAGGGTGCTTTTTCGATTTGCTATAGCAACAATATTATTTTACCAGCAATTAATTACAAAAAATAAATATTGCATGGCAAATGGTGAAAGTTTTCCCAACAGTTTCAGCGAAAATAATTCATAGACATTTATAAAAATATTACAATTATGAATTTGAATTCTACTAAAAACATTGAAGATATCCAATTACTGCATGTAGAACGATATCTGCCAGAAAAAATAAGAACTTACATTGAAGAAAATTACTATGCCAAAGTTCAGCAGCAAGCAGAGTTAGATTATGCTGCTAGAGATGAAAATTTTCTAGCAAATCCCCTTCAGCACGTCGCACTTTATTCCGATCATGGTGTCGTTCATGTCAGAGATGTTGCTCGTAATATCTTAGTTGTGCTGGAAGCCATTCATGGAGTTCTTATTCCCAAAAGAGAGTCTCTATGGTTTGATTTTATGAAAGGTTATGGAATCATACTTGTTTATAACCATGATATGGGAATGCTTGATTTTTCGCCATTTGGCCGGGCGATGCACCCAGAATTTGTTACTCAAGAAGTATTTAGTTCCGCTTTTGATCGGGTAATTGATACGATTTGGACTGAAAATTGTGGCAATGTTTCTTGGCGTTTAATTAACTTAGCTGGTAAAGGAGCATTGACAGAAGATCCTCAACTTGTGTTACGTGAGATGGTATCATTGGGGGTTGCTCATAGTAAAAGCAAAGTTCCTATTGAGGTATTGAATAATCCTCAACAATTTAGAGAGTTAATGAGAGAAATTGCTGAGGTTAATTTGCATCACCTTTATCACCAACAACAAGTCACTAAAGCCGAAAATAAATTATCTCAGGCGAAAAAATCTCCCCAACAACAGCTTAAAATTGAGCAATTAGAAATAGCCTTACAGCAAGTTGAAGCTACTCAGGCAGAATTTCTTAACCAGGGAATTAGCCGCCATAACGAACGTATTGATAGATATTATACTGACTTTGAAAAACAGGCATTTTCCTGGCTGGTTTGTGAGCATCCAGAGGTACAAGCTTTAATTGCTGATGTGGGTGATACTATCCGTGCTTTGCGAGCAGCAGATGCTTTGCGACAGAGAGGTACAGTTTACAAAACATCAGGAGGTTATCAGATTTTTGTTGACCAAAATACAGCTAAGGCAATTTATGCTTTGCAAAAAGGTAGTGGTGAATTATTTTTATTAGAAGCAGCAAACCCCCTCAATGCTGGAGAAGCAAACATTGCCAGTAGTGAATTAACTGCTAACGGCGATCTAAGAATATCTTTTAATCGAGGTTCATTTACTAACCAAGATGCTACACAACGGGCAGCTTACTATTTAGCTGTTGTAATTGACGATATTCAACGCGATATTATCGATACCTTTCACCGATCGCCTCATGACAATGATGTGATTAAGAAAAGTGAAAACATTGAGATTTTATTAGAAAATACTGACGACAACCTAGATTTTGCCGAAGCTGTCCAAGCAGAATTAAAAAAAATCGCGCCAGAAATAGGGTTGAAGAGTAGAGTTGTTCCCTCACTCAAAAATATTGACCCAGAAGAACGCGATCGCTATTTGAGTGCCAAAGAGCTAGATTGGTCACTGGAACAAAAACAAAAAATTCTATTGAGAGTTTCTCAATCGGGCCATAAAATTCACAATATTGATCCACACAAAGCTTTTACTGATGTGTACTTATCCAGTCTTGAAGCAGGTGAAACATTAATCCAAGCAGGATCGCCTCCTGGTTTTGTTTATATCCCTATGGGTATAGGACTCGTAAGTAACCCATTAGGCGGGTATCAACCCCAATCTGTAAAACCTTGGATTCCGTTAGGTAATATCCGCGTTATTCGCGGAGATCAGCAGGAAGCAACCATTACGGCTGAAGAGAAACTTGAACTTCTGATCATTCCTAAAGAGACTTACCTGAAATATTGGCACAACACTTATAATGCAGAAGAATTTTCGCAACAAATCGTGCGTATTTACGCCGAAGATAATTTGCGAGAGTTAGAGCAGATTTTTAACATTCTCCGCCAAGTTGCCCTGATTGATAAAAATCTGGATGACACTGAAGTTGACTTCATTCAACAAATGCTGGATTCTTACCGAATTAAGTATTCCACTGAAGAACTTCGAGAAAAGTTGTTAACTGGTGAAGATAGCGATTTTGTTAGTTTACGGCAAAGCGTACTAGATTATCTCTCGTTAGAGCCACCATATTTTCAGGTGGGAAGGCTACGAGATTTATTAAATTTACTAGTAAAAATTGACGAAAATATTTCAGCAGAAGAATCGCTGATTATGTCAGAGTTAAATAATTTACTGGATAGTTATCTAGCAGATGAAACCTTGCCAAAGCAGTACAAGATATTGATTATTCCCACTAATTCTGAGCAAAATGAAGGGATTAGAGCAATATTTCCCACTGCCCCCAAAGTTGAAAATCCTTGGGGAAAAGCTTATCTATGCGGTTCATTCTACTCGAAAGAATACGCCAATATGATTTTGCAGAGATATCGCAATTTGAATTTCTACGCCATTCTAGAAGAAGAGGAATACTCAGCATGACAATCCTTCAAAATAAGCCCATGCCAGTGATTATAGATACGGATGGTGGTGTTGATGATGCCTTGGCATTGATTATGGCATTGAACTCACCACAATTAGACCTGAAAGCAATTACAGTTTTAGCTGGTAATATTCATGTAGATCAAGCTGCAAATAATGTATTGCGGGTACTAAGTATTGTTGCACCCAATACCTTACCAATTGTTGCTAAAGGCTGTGAAAAACCTCTGGTTAAAGCGCCCTTTAATGCTGCGGGGATTCATGGTGCAGATGGGCTAGGCGAATTAGATCAATTTAAAGCCGCAGATGGTACAGCCAGCTATCCGCAATTAACCATCGAACCATCTACAGAAAATGCTATTGATGTCATTCTCTCAGCAGCCAAAGAGTACGGCGATCGCCTCAATATTATTGCTTTAGGCCCACTAACGAATCTAGCAATGGCAATTCAAAAAGATGCCGCAACCATGAAACAAATAGGGCGGATTATCATCATGGGTGGGGCTGTCACCGTACCTGGAAATATTACGGCGGCGGCTGAATTTAACTTTTTTGTAGACCCTCATGCTGCTCAAATCGTCATGGAGTCAGGGATTCCCTTAACATTGGTGGGTTTAGATGTAGCCATGAAAGCCCCTCTCCCCCGCCAAGTTGTGGAAGAAAATTTACAGCGTCGTCCGACAAAAGTTACCCAGTTTATTGCTGATTGTACCGGAATTTATATGGCTTTTTATCGCGATCATGAAGGTTTTCACGGCTGTTATTTACACGATCCTTTAGCAATGGCAGTTGCTATTGATCCAAGTTTAGTTACTACTGAATCACTTTATATGGTTGTGGAAACGGAAGGACGATTTACCACTGGTTTGTCGCTAGCAGATAGGCGCGATCGCCGAGATGATAAAAGCCATCCACCTAATGTAGAAGCCTGTTTAGATGTTGATACCAAAAGGTTTTTAAAGTTGTTTGATAAACTTGTCTGCTTATAAAGATATCACTCGTTAATCATTCTGACTTTTCACGAGATGTGGAAAAGATAGATTGCTTCCAATACGTGTTCAGTTAAAGCTGAAAATCATGTAAATTAAGCATTGTTCCCAAGCATTAAAATTGAGTGTGGTGCATCTCAAGGATTTCTCGTTGGTGTGTTTACTTCTCAGTAAAACGCCAAACACCATCCCATTTGTCTAGAATATTATCTGATTCTAAAAGATAATTGACTCGACTCAGATATAAATCAGCAGTTTTATCAGCAGAATTGACACTTAAAACTTTTGACAAATAAACCTTTGCCTGTTCAAAGCTGCCTTGACGATAATAATCTAAAGCTTGCTCAAAATCCGGCTGAGAATTGAGCTTTAAAATTTTGATATCATCAATTTCTGCATCGAGAATTTCATAAACAGAAATAGGCTCATTTCGTCCTTTAACAACAACTCGATCTAAAAAACGAATTTGATATTTTGTCGAATTACTTAAATGTTCTAATGTCTGCTCAGAGATCAGCAAGGATACACCATAAAATTTAGTTAAGCCTTCTAATCTAGCGGTTAAATTAACATTGTCAGAAAAAGCATCACCCTGCATCCGGTTTTCTTCACCTACCATCCCTAACATCATGTGTCCAACATGAATACCAATACCAACTTGTAGAGGTAAGTAACCTTTTTCTAGACGTTGCTCGTTGTATTCATGAACCCGTTTTTGTTTAGCAACACCAGAGGCTACTGCATCATCAGCACCATCAGGAAAAACTGCCATCATCCCATCACCTAAAAATTTGACGATAATACCGTAGTGAGAGCGAATTTCTGGACTGACGCGCTTGAGATAGGCATTAACAAAGTTAAAATTATCTTGAGGAGTCATCTTTTCAGAGATTGTTGTAAAAGAGCGAATATCACTAAACATCACTGCCATAACTTTGCTAACATGGTCGCCTAAGTGGACATCTGTAATATTTTCTTTTCGTAAGAATCGTAAATATTCGTGAGGTACAAATCGCCCGTAAGCTTTGAGAAGAGATTCTAATTGAGTATTAGCAGTTATTAATTCTTTTTCCCTTGTTTTGACTGTTTTTATCATATTAGTAAAAACCCGTGCTAACTGTCCTAGTTCGTCGCTGCGTTTAGCAACTTCTGCTAAATTATCGGGTTCAAAAGCATCTCTTTCTACATCGGAAGCAGCAGTTGTGACTTTGCCAACTTGTTCAATATATGCAGCTTGACGTATGATTTCTGCTTTAAATAAAGCCTCTGCTTCTTGTCGTTTGAGAAAATTAATATAAGCTTCGGAATGGTAACGAATGCGAGCTATCAATTCCAGTGCATTTGGCAGTTTTACCAAGTAGTCATTTGCCCCTAACTCAAATGCTTTAGCTTTAATAGTCGGTTCTTCTTTACTAGAAAGAACAATCAGGGGAATATTGACAGTAATAGCATCTTGGCAACGCAGAAATTTAACTAACAATAAACCTTCCATCTGCGGCATTACTAAATCTTGAAGAATGACCGTAGGCTGACATTCTTTCACGAATTTGAGCGACTTGGTGGGATCGTTACAGTAGTGAAAAATGATATCATTTTCCGGTTTGAGCATTCGATGAATAGCTTCACAGATGATAGATTGATCGTCTATTAATAAAACTATAATTTTTTCTTCCATAGGGGTAATACAAATTCAAACCTATATAATTATTTGAAGCTACGTATTATTTACCAGCAAAAGTTTGTAATAAATTTGCTGAAATAGATTCCAAAGATAATACCTGAACAGCAGCATTCAATTCTATAGCAGCTTTGGGCATTCCATAAACAATACAACTTTCTTGATTTTGGGCAATAGTATGCCAACCTTGGAGTTTTAAAGCATTTAATCCTTCTGCACCATCTTTACCCATACCTGTTAGTAAAATTGCCGTTCCTTTTTTTTGCCAATGTTGAGCAAGACTGTGAAAAAATACATCTACAGAAGGACGATAAGGGTAATCAATAGGATTTTTGGTATAAGCTAAAGTTAAATCTGGTTTTAAACAGAGATGATCATTGGTTCCTGCTACTAAAACTGTGCCTTTTTGTAAGCGATCGCCTACTACTGCTAATCTTACAGGTAAAGGTGTTTGTTGGTTTAACCAATCGGCAAAACCGCTAGAAAAATGACCATCAACGTGCTGAATAATAGCAATAGCAGCATTAAAATTAGTAGGCAGTTTTGATAAAATCGTAGCTAGTGCTTTTGGTCCACCAGTCGAAGCACCAATTGCTACTAATTGCGTGGATGTAAATAGTTTATTTTGATGTTCTAACTTGATGTTGCTGGGTGAAGAACTATTTTTAATTAATTTGGCGATTCTCGCTATTTTATCTAGTAATTTATCAGTCATTTCTGAAAAATTGTCTGTATCCATCACCGGAGTATCAGTAACATCTAAAGCACCATAACCCATTGCTGCATAAACTTGAGAAATATTATCTTCTGTACTTCTAGTGACAATGAGAATTGCCGCAGGGGAATATTTCATAATATGCTGGGTTGCTTCTACCCCATCCATCACAGGCATCAGCAAATCCATTAATATTAAATCAGGCTGCTTTTCCTGACATTTTATAATGGCTTCTTGACCATCCTTGGCAGTCCAAATTAATTGATATTTAGGTACATTCTGGATGATACGCCCTAGTGTATTTAGAGCAATTATTGTATGATTAACAATGGCAATTTTCATAGGTTAGGTAATAGGTAATATACAAGCATTGAGCAAATCCCTATAGTTAGAACAGAATATAGTACTTTTTATGAATCTCACCATGAATATTAATTTCTCACATCCTAGCAACAGAATATTATCGTCTGGGACGAGTTACTAGACCTCTTGCATAAATATTTTTTGTCGGGCTACGCCCCGCTACGCCCCGCTACGCTAACACGCGGAGGCGCAGAGAAGAGAAGAGAGCGCAAAGAAAGATTTTTGCAAGAAGTCTAATGACTAATCCCCAATTAAATCAATTACCGCATTAACTAAAGTATCATCATGAAAACTACTCTTAGTTAAATAATAATCAGCACCAGCTTCTAAACCTTGAATTTTATCTTCTTCTCGATCACGATAAGAAATAATAATTATAGGTAAAGAATTTAAGCGAGGACTATTTTTAATTTGCTTGACTAATTCGATTCCGTTCATGCGGGGCATATCAATATCACTAATTACTAAATCATACTCGTTAGTACGTACCGCATTCCAACCTTCCACACCATTAACAGCAGTATCTACTTGATAACCACGGTTTTCTAAGAGTTTGCGTTCCATTTCTCTCACAGTAATAGAGTCATCAACTACTAAAATTTTTCGGCGTTGAGTTATACTTTCTAATTCATCTGGCATCATCACTTTAGATAAATTGCCAGCTTTGAGGATGGTATCCATAGAACTTACCATATCGGAAACATCAATTATTAAAATGGGTGAACCATCTCCTAATAAAGCAGTAGCACTAATATCAGGAACTTTACCTAACCTGGGATCTAGGGGTCTAACAACCAAATCTCTCTCACCTAAAAATTTATCTACTACTAAGCCATAAGTACTACTTTGATCGCTAATCACAACAATATAAACTGTAGTATTTTGCTGGCTTGCTGCTGGTAATTCTAAAACTTGATTGGCAGCAATTAAACCTATATTTTCCTTATTCATGGTGAAATATTGGCGATTTTCTACATCAGTAATTTCTGATCTCTCCAAATTTACAATTTGGTCAATTCTCGCTAAAGGAATAGCATAGGGTTTCTCAGAAATTTCTACTAATAGTGTTCTGACTACCGACAAAGTGAGGGGAAGTTGAAAATGAAAACTTGTCCCTTTTCCTGCTTGGGAAGTTGCGCGTACCGTTCCCCCTACTTCTAGTGCCATACTTTTGGCAATATCTAAACCTACACCCCGTCCAGAAATTTCTGTTACCTGTTTAACTGTGGAGAACCCAGGTAAAAAGAGAAATTCCATCAACTCTACATCTGAGAGTTGAGCTACCATGTCTGGTGTTGCTAGGTTTTTACTAATAACTTTCTGGCGTAACTTTTCACGATTTATACCTCTACCATCATCGCTAATAGTAATTGCTAACATTCCCCCACGATGAAAGGCTTCTAAACGAATTGTACCTTCACCGGATTTACCAGAGGTAATGCGTTCTTCTGGAAGTTCAATGCCATGATCTACAGCGTTTCTGAGAATATGGGTTAAAGGTGCTTCTAATTTTGTGAGAATATCACGGTCAACAGGTATAGATTTACCAATAATTTCTAACTTAACTTGTTTATTTAACTTGCGTGCTAAATCCCGAATCATGCGCGGAAAACCTTGTAAACCATCTTCAAAAGGTCTCATGTGAGAATTAATGACTTCCCGATAAAGACGATCTGATAAACTAGCAGTACGACGCACATATAACTCTAACTCATTCAAGCGATCGCCAATATAATCAAGGCACTCCTGTTTTTGCTGTCGCGCTTGCACTAAATATTCTTTACCCTCTTGCTCATATAAATTCTGATCGAGGGACTCCTGCAACTGTTCCAAACTGCGGGAAATATCCAACATCCGTGACTTTAGGGACATCATCGAATCTGCAAAAGGCTGTAACCAGTTAGCCTCAATCAATGATTCTCCCGCTAAACCCATAATCCGATTCAAATTATCCGCACTTACCCGCACCACACGATCTTGATTTTTTGTAGTATGTTCTACCCCATGAGTAGTGACTGAGGATTGGGGACTGGGGATTGGGGATTGGGGACTGGGTACTGGGGATTGGAGGCTGGGTACTGGGGATTGGGGACTGAGGATTGGGGACTGGAGGCTGGGTACTGGGGACACTTCGACGAGTATATGTGCATCCGCATCAAAATCAGTTTGTGCTTTTTGTTTTCTACC
>JBGTMK010000332.1:0-18069 GCA_041743605.1 Nostoc sp. | reverse complement strand
GTAAATTCAAGAATAGTTAGATACATTTCTAAGTTGAGGCTAAAAGGTGCAACTTCGAGGTTCAAAGGCTCAACGCCGAGGTTCAAAGACGCGATAAATCGCCGTCTCTACAATAATTAGTCCTTTGTAGAGACGGCGATTCATCGCGTCTATTGCTTTAACCGAACAGTATTATCTACCTAACTTATTTCTCCCTAACCCAGGCACCATGAAACCCATAAGGCACCCGTTGGGGAATTATTACCCGCGCTAAAGGTTCAGCAGTTACATCTTGGGCATTCACCACCACTAATTCGGAAGTATCTGAACCCTCATCATGGACGAAAGTCATAAGCCAACCATCGTCCTCAGCTGTTGCACCAGGACGCGGCGCAAACACAGCTTCACCGCCATAGCGTCCTTCTCCAAATTCATGGGTTTGGGACTTTCCACTGCTGAAGTCGTACTTAATAATACCTTCAAATAAAGGTAGGGGACTGTTTGCCGCTTTATTACTGTAGCCATATCGGGTTTTTCGCCCCAATAGGTTTTCGTTGACGCGAGGAAATTCGGAAGCTACATCATCCAACATTTCTTCACGTACTGTCCCCGTGCTGAGGTTAAATCGCCAGTGATGTAAACGGGGGATATTTGCTTCTGGATCGGGTTGCGAATCATCTAAACCTAAAACAGTAGTAGAAGTCATGCGACAGGCAATCAGCACTACTTCATCTCCATCTTCGTAGGCGTTGAGGGTATGGAAGACGTAGCAAGCGGGACTCTCAAACCAGCGGATATTACTGTTGTCACCGTGACGTGGTAAAATTCCAAAGCGACTGGAGCGATCGCGCTCAAACATCATTACAGGTTCTCCTCGTTGCGCTCTTTCAGGATTAAAAGTCAGCGGCAAATCCATGAAAATTGTGTAGTTTTCAGTGATGGCGAAGTCGTGCATCATCACCCCTATGGGCAATTCAATTGGCACTGTCCGCAACAGTTCGCCTTGGGCTGAGACTACACTATATTGCAGGTACGGTGGCACAAACACAGAGTAGCCAAAGAAGATCATTTCGCCTGTAACTGGGTCTACTTTGGGATGGGCTGTGAAGGCAGAAACTAGCTTCCCATTGTAGCTATACTCACCAATGGTTTCTAATTCAGGCAGTTTGATGGCGTGAGGTTTACCACCCTCATTTAGCGCCAACATTTGACCGGCGTGCCACACTAAGGCAGTATTGGCAGTATTTTTGTAGCCACCGTGAGGGTTATCTATTTGCGGTGGTTCTAACAAACCACTCCAGATAGCTTTACCCGCTTCTCGTTCTTTTTTCCATCCGGCTGTCTGCACGTAGCGGTTACGATAAGTGGCTACGCCATTGCTAATTTGCACACCATGCAACATCCCATCGCCATCAAACCAGTGATATTGACCGATGGGTGTCCATTGAGGATTAGGGCCATTCCGCACAAACATCCCCGATAGTTCAGGTGGTAATTCGCCGATAACTGGCAATTTGTCGGTGGTGATTTCTTCACGGATTGGGGCGAAGTTGCGATCGAGATATGGATTGACTGCTATTGTTGGCATTGTCTTGATTTAAATGTACATTTTGGTTTGCTATCAATGCCCACGGAGAACTTTTAAGGGCGTTGGGGAATTTTTGCAATCTGTCTACAAATTAAACCTTTTCTTCTAGCTGTTTAATTCGTTTTATTTGCAGGAGGTTCCACTCATCTTCAGAAAAGGGTGTGCTAAACCAGGTATCTAATATTTCTTTAGCGATCGCTTCTGTAGTTACACGTAAACTTAATACAAGGACATTCGCATGATTCCAGATGCGGGCCCCGCGTGCCGTCTCAGCATCATGGCACAAGGCTGCACGTATCCCAGAAACTTTGTTGGCAGCAATAGATGCGCCAGTACCAGTCCAACAAAAGACAATTCCCTCATCTGCTTTCTGGGTTGCCACTGCCAAAGCAACTTTACTACAGCTGAGAGGCCAATCGACTTCAGAATCATTTTCGGCTAGGGAACCGAAGGGTATAACTTCATGCCCACGCTGCTTAAGTTCTTCCAGTACCCTATCGGTAAGGTTGGTGCGTTCATCACTGCCAATAGCAATTTTCATGCATTCCCCTTTGAAATTAGTCTTCCCCATCTCCTCATACTACGATCTTTATAAGAGACAGGGAAGAATTACGAATTACGAATTACGAATTACGAATTAATCCTCAGATTTTGTTGAATATACAGCAGTGTTACCATTCAATGGCACTGCTTCTGCTTGTAGTTCTTGGCGGCGATTTGGTCTGATAAAACGCTCTGTTGTCGTCTTAATTACAATATACAAAATCGGCACTACAAACAAACTCAAGAAAGTCGCAATTAACATCCCTCCAAATACTGTTGTTCCTAATGATTGACGACTTCCTGCCCCGGCACCTGTGGCAATAGCTAGGGGGAAAATCCCCAATAGTGTAGAAAAGGCAGTCATCAAAATTGGACGTAGACGCTCTTGTGAAGCTTCAATTACTGCTTTGGTAATCGAAAGTCCTTGATCTCGCAATTGGTTAGCGAATTCCACAATCAAAATTGCGTTCTTACTAGCTAAACCAATCAACATTACTAATCCAATTTGACAGTAAACATCATTCGCAAAACCCCGCATTGATTGAGCTACAAGCGCTCCAAAGATAGCTAAGGGAACTGATAACAGAATGATAAAGGGGTCAATGTAGTTTTCGTATTGAGCAGCTAGTACCAAAAACACAAAGATTATTCCTAATCCAAATATCAAAGGTGCTAAACCACCAGAGTCTATTTCTTCTAATGCAGTCCCTGACCATTCATAACCATAACCTGCTGGTAAAACTTCTTGAGCAACTTGTTCCATTGCTTTAATTGCGTCTCCAGAACTAGAGCCAGGAGCGGCGGAACCATTAATTTCAATTGAACGGAACAGATTATAGTGATTTATCGTTTGCGCTCCCACAGTCGAAGTAACTGTGACTAAGTTACTCAAAGGAATCATTTGATTCTTTTGGGAACGAACGTACAGTTTACCAATATCCTTGGGGTTAGAACGAAACTGTTGATCTGCCTGGATATATACTCGGTAATTGCGCTGCTGGAGATTGAAATCATTTACATATTGTGATCCCAAAGCAGTTTGTAATGTACTGAAGACATCATCTATAGAAACTTGCAATGATTTGGCTTTATTGCGGTCTACTTCCACAAGTAGCTGTGGTGTATCTGCGGCAAAGGTGCTAAATACAGCTTGTAATCCTGGAGTTTGATTAGCTTTACCCAACAACTGACCCATCGACTGCACTAGACTTTCTAACCCACTGTTACCTCTGCGGTCTTGTAGTTGAAAGACGAAGCCGCCAAAGTTACCTAAACCCTGAATTGGCGGCGGATTCACAGGAAAAACCCTGGCTTCTGGGATGGATAATAACTTCCCTTGCAAGCTGCCAATAATCCCCTGTACTGATTGATTGGGTCTTGAGCGTTCTGCCCAAGGTTTTAAAGTTGTAAAGATGATGCCACTATTGGCGGTACTACCACTAAAACCAAATCCTCCCACGGCGAAAGTCCCTAGTACTTCTGGAACTTGCAGAATTTCTTTTTCTACCTGTGCCATGACATCGCTGGTATATTGCAGCGAAACGCCTTGGGGGCCTTGAATAATTGTGAGGAAGTAGCCTTCGTCTTCATCTGGGAGAAAGGCTGTAGGTACTGTGGTGTAGAGCCAAGCAGTCATCCCCAAGGAGACAATAAACAACCCAATTACGACGCTTTTAAATCGTGTGAGAAAGGTAAGCGATCGCTCATAGCTTGACCTTACCGATTCTAGAAACCGATTAACTAGGTCAAACAACCAGGCAATCCACCTGGGAGATCTTTGTTCTTGACGCAGTAGCACGCCACACAAAGAAGGTGTTAAGGTCAAAGCCAAAAAAGTTGAAATCGCAATGGAAAAGGCGATCGTTAGCGCAAATTGCCGATAAAGTGCGCCTGTAGTTCCCGGAAAAAACGCCACTGGCACAAACACCGCCATCAACACGAGTGAAGTGGCAATAACCGCGCCAAATAGTTCCGCCATTGATTCACTAGCGGCTCGGCGAGGATTTATACCTTTATCCTGAATAAAACGGCTGATTTGTTCCACCACGACGATCGCATCGTCTACCACCATCCCCGATGCTAAAGTTAGACCAAACAAAGTCAAACTATTAATGGAAAAGTTAAAAACTTTGATGAAGGCAAATGTCCCAATTAGTGCCAAAGGAATAGTTAGCGCGGGAATTAAGGTGGTTCGCCAATCCTGCAAGAACACAAAAATTACAATCACAACTAACACTACTGCTGTAATCAGAGTCTTGACAACTTCTGCCAAAGACTCTTCTACAAAGGATGTTGTGTCAAAAGCTACTTGATATCGCATCCCTGGCGGAAAATTCGGAGCCAATCGCGCTATTTCGGCTTTGACTCCTTTAGCTACATCTAAAGCATTACTGCCAGGAACCTGATAAATCCCTAAACCAATAGCATCGTTGCCCCGAAATCGCAGAAATGTGTTGTAATTCTCTGCCCCCAGTTCAGCTTTACCTACATCTTTGAGCTTAACTAAGGTGCCATCCTCTTGAGTTCTGAGGACAATTTCTTCAAATTCTGATGGTTCTGCTAATCGGCTGACAGCACGTACATCAAGTTGATACCTTTGTCCTTCAGGAGCCGGTTCTTGTCCAATTCTCCCTGCACCGACTTGCAAATTTTGTTCGGATAAAGCATCGGCTACATCCTGAGTTGTTAGTCCGCGACTAGCAAGGCGACTTGGATCTAACCACAGGCGCATTGCATAGCGACGTTCGCCAAAAATCCGCGCGTCACTCACACCTTTGACTCTTTTTAAAGCATCCGCTAAATAAAGGTCAGCATAGTTGCTTAAAAATATATTGTCGTACTCTTTATTTTCAGCGTATAAACCAATTGCTAAGAGAATGTTGCTTGATTGTTTTGATACCTGCACTCCCGTGCGTTGTACACTCTCTGGTAGTTGCGGTTGGGCAACGGAAACACGATTTTGCACATCCACAGCCGCAATATCTTTGTCTCGTGAAGAATCAAAGGTGGCTGTAATGGTACTAGTACCATCGTTACTGCTGCTGGAAGTGAGATATCTTAGTCCCTCAATCCCGTTGATTTGCCTTTCTAAGATATTCGTTACCCCGCTTTCTACAACTTCGGCACTGGCTCCGCTGTAGTTGGAAGTCACACTGATTTGGGTAGGACTAATTTCTGGGAACCTAGCGATCGGCAGTGTGGGAATACTGATTAATCCTATTAGAAGGATGACGATCGCACAAACCGACGCAAAGATTGGCCGCTTAATAAAAAAGTCAACAAACATAGGTTATAAAATTGGGCATTGGGTATTTGGCATTGGGTATGGGGCATGGGGCATTGGGCATTGGTGCAAGGGAAAAGCTTCTCCCCTCTGCTTCCCCTGCCCCTCATCTCCCCCTGCTTCCCCTGCTCTCTCATCTTCAACTAAGGCTTCCGACTACCTACTTGTTCTGGTGCAGGAGTGATGGGAGCGCCATTGGTTAGGTTGAGAATACCGGAAACAACAATTTTGTCCCCAGCTTTTAATCCTTCGATAACTTGATAATTATTCCCCTCAATAACTCCCAATTTCACGGGCTTTTGTTGAGCTACTAAAGATGGCGCTCCAGCCTTGGGTTTTTCTGCCGGTGCTTCAGCTTTAGGCTTTTCTTGCGGCGCTTCAGCCACAAACACAAAAGTCTCTCCACCTAGGCGAGATACTGCTGTAACTGGAATTAAGATTCCCGGACGTTCGTTCCAGATGACTTTGGTTTGTACTGCCTGGCGATTGACTAGTTGATTTCCAGAATTACCAAAGTTGGCTTTAACCAAAACTGTCTGCGAATCTGAACTGGCATTTGGAGAGATAAAACTCACTTTACCAGTAGCAATGGGTTTGCCTTGGGTGTCCAGCATTTGCACAGGTAATCCCAAACGCAGGTTTTTAGCTTCTTCTAAGGGAACGGAAATATTCAGTTCTAAAGAGTCATTTCTAGTTAGTGTAGTGAGTTGATCTGCTTGTTGCACATAATCTCCCAACTTTGCTGGAATATCACCAACAATACCGGTGAAAGGTGCAAGGACTTTTGTGTATTGCAGTTGAACTTGGGCAGATTTAACTTGGGCTGCTGCTTGAGTTACTTGCGATCGCGCTTGGGCAATTTCTTCTGGGCGAGAACCATTTTCTAGTTGCCTTAAGTTTTGTCTCTGTTGTTCCAAAGCACCACCTAGCTCATTGATGCTAGAATTTCTACTTTGGCGGAGTTGATCTAGACGTTTCTGAGCCACAACCAGGGCAGCTTCAGCACTTTGCTGTTCTTTGATATATCCTTCTAAGGTATCTTGGGAAACTGCACCTTGTTGTCTCAATTGTGCGTATCGCTTGGCTCGTGACTGTGCTAGTTCCACATCAGATTTAGCTGACTGAATTTGAGCTTCAGCCTGAGCAATTTCTTCTGGTTGCGATCCCGATTGGGCATCTCGAAAGCGAGCTTGGGCTTGGGTTAACTGCGCTCTCGCTTGGGCAATTTCTTCTTGTCGCGTACCTGCTTGGAGTTCAGCAAGCCTTGCTTGGGCTTGTTCTAGTCCGGCTTTTGCTTGTAATAATTGAGCTTGGACATTATCACTTTCTAGGCTAATAATGACTTGCCCTTGTTGAACACGGTTGCCCTCTTGGATGAAAATCTGGGTAACTCGTCCGTCAACCTGTGGTCTAATGATTACCGAACGTGGAGCCTCTAAGGAGCCAATAAACTCCGAACTTTCCTGCACAGTTTCAGTTTCCACAGTTGTTAGCTTGACGGGAATTGCCATCGGTTGACCAGCTGCGGCCCCAGCAGGTGCATCGTTAGCGCTACTAGTTTGCCACCAGCGCCAACCAAAACCAACACCTGTAACTAACAGAACAATTCCCAAAATTAGCGGCCAACGCCGTTTTTGCGGTGGCTTTGGCGATCGCTCCAACAATGTTTGCGATTCTTGATTAGAAGCATTAACGCCTGGCTGTTCTATTTCAGCGGGCAGGTGAGAATCAGGGAACTCAGAATGGGACATCTTCGGTTTCTCGTCTTATGGATTTAGACTTGGGCAATCTACTCTTCGCTAAAAAAGCATTGTTTGAATAGTTTTTTAGCCCTTTTTTCTCTATGTTGGTGACAAATATATTTGGATATTTGGGCGATCGCTCACGATATCTAGCACCTAAAACGAACACATCTTCATATCACGCTATGGTTATTTTGTACATTACTTAACCTATATTTTGTTAAAGTGTAATTTATAAAACTTTCTTGGTCAGTATAAAACCCTTGGCTTGTCTCACAGAGAAACCATGGTTAATCTGGTTGCAAGCACTTCACTGAACTTACTGCCTCCTTCAATGCAAGGTACTGACCACTGTTATACCTATACCTCTGAGGGTTTGCAAGTGCTTGCTTGCATTATAACCACAACAGGAGGGTTGATTGGTATAAGTTACAGATGATTCTATTGCGCTTAAGTTGTAGTGAATACTGATCTTAGGGAAGAAAAAGGTATGGAGCGATGCCTTCTCTTCTTTGCGAGAGGCTGCACCAACGCGTAGCTTGCTTTCTCCTAGAGGTATGGCGGGCTACACCTACGCTGATTAATTCAGCTCTATTAATCAAGGTTGCGAGTTTCATTGAGTTATCCTCACCAAGAACGACTTGTGATCAACCAGTGTTTTCTAGATTCCTATTTTTGAGCAGTCTCAACTTCCTACAGTTAGTTCACCCGATCGGTTGATTTATAACTCACCCAAATGGGTGATTTAATTTATCCCAATTAGGCTTTTATCTGTGTAAGTAAGTCGGTGAGATTGAAGAAGAATTCAGGAGTCAGAATCAATCAGTCGGGGATTCAGACCCGCGACTTTCTTGTTGACCACCAAATTTTCAATTTGGTGGGGGTGCAAAAACGCCGGTTATTCAGACGCTCGCAGACTCGCTAACGCTGCGCTATCCACCAGTCGTACAGAATACCCAACTGAATTCTGACTCCTGACTCCTGAATTCTGTTCGATAAATCCAATTCGCAATGACGCTCGTTCCTCTCTACGAGACGCTCTTGCAACAAAACTTGGGTAGTGGTCTGAATCCCCGAACAATTTTCCCAGTCCCCAGTCCCCAGTGCTTTTTTCAATTATCCACAACAGATTTTTTAGAATCTAATTTTGGTAAAATCCCCACAGTTGATTTTCGGTTAGCAACAATATGAGCAAAAAGCAACTCATACCGATCAAGCGCTTGCTCTAAGGAATAGTTTTCTTTGGCAAACTGTCTTCCTGTGTCACCTAGCTTCGCCCCTAGAGTACGATCAGCATACAAATTATGCACCGCAGCAGCCATTGCATTCGGTGATTCTGGCTCAACAATTATCCCACCACCACTGAGTTGGATTGCTTTAGCAGCAGTACCAGTGGCAGGAACTGAACCCACAATCGGGCGACCACTCGCCAATAGCAGTGGTATTTTTGAAGGCATATTGAACGAAATCACATTATGCTTTTGTACAATCAGCCCTACATCAGATGCTGCTAGCATTTCAGGGAGTTTTTCTCGTGGCTGCAATGGTAGCAGCAAAACATTATCTGCTCCATTTAAGAGACAATATTCTTGCAACCTTTGCAATGCTTTTGATTCGCCGACGATCACAAAGACAATATCCTTAATATGACGTAAGCAAACTGCTGCTTCTATTACTGTTTCTAAACCTTGCGTTAGAGCAATATTGCCCGAATAAAGTACTACAAATTTTCCATCAAGTTGATGGCTAGATATCCAAGAGTTGTTCTGTTTCGGCAAAGGGCAAATGAAATTTACATTTACCCAATTGGGAATACAAACAATTTTATTAACAGGTACTCCCTTATTCACTAAATTCTCACGAAACCCATCGGCGATGACACTAATAGTATGTGCAGTCCGATATGCAAATTTCTCTAGGGTTGCAAGAGTTCGGATCATCCACTTGTTTTTTAATAGCCCGATACGTACCGCAGCTTCTGGTAAAATATCTTGCACATTCAGAAGTACCGGGCAGTTGTATAACCAACCAAATATTGTTACTGGTAACGTACCAAATAGAGGCGGAACTGTTAATATAATTACATCTGGGCGTCTGCCTTTAAAGACTTGGAGTAAGCTCGTAAAAACAAAGCTTAACTCTAGCAACAGCCGATCTACGAGGTTAGGTTTAGACTTAATTCGCAGGTAACTTCGCTGAATGGTGACGCCATTTTTTTGCTCAGTAATATACCATTTACCCCGATACCCATCATAAATTTCGCGCTGAGGATAGTTGGGCATTCCCGTAATCACTCGCACTTCATGACCTCGCTTTACTAGTCCTTCTGCCAATTCAGTCATTAATGGAGCAATTCCAATCGGCTCTGGATGATAGTTGTAGGAATAGATCAGAATGTGCATGAGCTATTTATGAATTTTACAAATACAACCTGAGAGGAGCGAATTTATTGCTAATTTTAGTAGGTACTACTACTTTCAGTATTACTCAATTTAAGTTTAAAGATTTGTTGATTAAGCTTAGATTAAGCGCTGTTTATAAGTTCTCTGGATGATCTTGAAAAACATAATTTTTGTACTACATAAAATACTTAAAAATTAAACTATCAGATTATGTAAACACTTTAAGCTCTTTATAAAGATAAGCTTTAGTTTTTGATTATTATCACAATAGATTAGTTTGCTAACTCCTGAATAATGCCTAAATTTACACTTCGGGGATTGTAGCATTATATTCAAGGTTGTGCATATAACCCTCATTCCGCACTGTCAACTGGCACAGGAAATATTTGTAACCAAGTAATCAGTGATTGCTCGAATACTTGTGTAAATAAGTATTCGAGCGATCGCAAACCAATAAGGTTGGATGATAGACTTACCAGTTCACTGAACTATGTAGAGCTAGAATAGAGATTCATTAAACTAAATTTGGCAACCTCTAACTAGGAAGCCCTACTTTCTAGCAAGAGGCTTGCTTTTTCTTCAGAGTTGAGCCTACACCCAGCATTCCTAATGCCAGTAAACCCAACATAGAAGCAGGTTCAGGAACTTTGGATACCTGAATAAAACCAGAATTTTCATCTATTGTTATTGATGTCCCTTGTTGATCGACATCTTGACATGATGCATATATCAATGCATCAAACATCACTCAGCTTACGATAGAAATATGTATAAGTAAATACTGCATATAATCACTGTAGTAAGTGTAATAAATCAATAAAGAGAACAATTATTTTGTGAAGTTTTGAAGAAAATGCCAAATTTAACTATCTCGCCTTACCAAAACCAAAGAAAGGTAGGAAGCAGGACAATACGGTTTGGTTAAGGTTTTTTGATGAAAATCCTAGATCACAAAGACACGATGAATCGCCGTCTCTACCAAAGACTAATTATTGTACAGACGGCAATTCATCGCGTCTCTTGCCTTAACCGAACCGAACTTTGGGTATTTAAGTCCTAGCCTTTGAAGGGCAGCGCAAATTGAAGCCTAAGATAAATCCCCGGATGCTCGCAGACTCGCTTTTAGCGTCTCGTAGAGAGCGTTATTGCGTTAGCGGAGCGGGGCGTTAGCCCATTGCGAATTGGTTTGCCTCCTTAAAATTAGTTAATTCGCCGCTGTTTGGGCTTCTTGATAAATTATTTCTTGAAACTGAATCATATCTTTTTGTGGATCGGCATGGCTAACTTTCACCACTATCTGTTCGCCCAAGTTCACAGAGCGTTTGAAAGTCATTGGTAACTGCAAGCCCAAATCTTCTAACAAAATTAGGGCTAAGTTGCTGTCTTCCCGCAGCCACATCAACACTGTCACATCCCAAGTTTCCTCTGGATGACGACGTAAATACTCTAGAGCGTAATATCTATTAGTTTGCCGTTCCACCATCGTCAACTCTTGGGTGATGCTGGTTACATTCATCATCACTTCTTTAAGTTGTTCTGCGGAAAATGGTAAAACTTCACCCCGCAAATGAGCTTTCAGTTGGAAGTGGGTAAGCAAGTCACTGTAGCGGCGGATGGGAGAGGTTGCTTGGGTATAAGTATCTAAACCCAAACCAGCATGACGCAGAGGCGTAATGCTCATTTCACTCTTGGGCATACAACGACGCATAGCGCAAGCGCGAACGAATCCAGCCGGAAGCAGGAGTAATTCCTCGTCTGGGGGTAATTCTGGTTGCGGTTGACCGCGAAAGGGTAAAGGTATGTTGTGAGTTTTACCATAACGAGCCGCAACTTCACCGGCAACAATCATCATTTCTGCTACCAGTTGCCGCGACGGGGAATCGTCCAAAATATCAATGTTGATATCGTCACCTTTGACTTTGATCGTTGCTTCGGGCATTGTGATGCTAATTGCCCCTTGGGCGTAACGCCAAGCTTTGCGCCGCTGTGCCCAAGTTGCAATCGCTGCAATTTCTGGTTCTGCTTGTACCCCTAGTTGCAGCATTTCATCTACATCTTCGTAGGTGAGGCGATAAGTCGGCTTAATCAAGCTGGTATGAATGCTGTAATCTTCTACTACCCCAGTTGTACCTAAAATAATCCCGAAACTGAGGGCGCAACAAACCCTTCCCTGTATCAGACTCATTGGCCCAGTTGCCAACACCTCTGGAAACATCGGAATCATCCCCGTTGGTAAATAGACTGTACTACCCCGCTTTCTAGCTTCCAAATCTAATTCATCTTCCGGCACTAACCATCTAGTAGGATCGGCGATATGCGCCCAAATGCGTTCCCGTCCATCGGGAAGTACTTCCCAACTTAGACCATCGTCGATCTCTGTGGTAGTTTCATCATCAATGGTGTAGACCTTCAGGTGGGTCAGATCCAGGCGGTTTGCATCTGAGTCAATCGGTGGGAAATCCAAACGCTGTTGCGCCACTTCTAATACCTTATTAGGAAACTGAATCGGAATTGAAGAACGACGCAGGAACAAGTTTTCATAAGGACTCCACCAACCCAAATCTACCAGCAGTTGAAAGGCTCCTTGGGGTGTTGTGGGTCGTCCCAGCATGGTCATAGTTTCTAATACCGGAGCGCTTGGCGGATAAGCACGAGCCAAGGAGTCATAATTTACTCCCGTCCGCACGGTGTCAGCAAGTAACGCTGCGTATTTTTCTAGTCCTTCTAAGCGCTGGCGATCATGACGCTGCCATTCTACTGCTTCACCTTTGAGCGCCTGCTCTACACGAATTAAAAATTCCTGCTGTCCCTTAGCTTTTAATGCCTCTACTTCCAGTTGGTGCTTGCGTTCTGCCACTTGAGAAGCAGTTCGGGCTTCATAAGCGTCTCCTTTTTGCTTGAAATAAAGTTTGTCGTCTGATAACAAGCAATGGGCGGCGTAACAATGAGGCGCGGCTGATTCTGAAAATAGCAGATTCGCCATCAGGTCTGGGGTGACTGTTTCCCCATCTTCAACCAGTAATTCCCAAGCTACCTCTAAGCTAGATGGGTCTACATAAGGCTTAACCTGTTCCAAAAAACTGGCAATGTCAGAGGGCTTGTAAGTCTGTCCGGTAACTGTATAAGTTATTTGTCTAGGCGCGAGGCTGTGGGATTGACCACGTTCGTCTACCACAAACCAGCGGGTTTTACCGTCTGGACGTTCTACGATGCCCAGACGGCGATCGCTTTGAACCCTAAATTCAACTAGCGTCCCCTTCTCCACAACTCTCGCACTCTGATAATTTTAGATTTTAGATTTTGGATTTTGGATTTTATAACTGGTGTTAAATCCTAAATCCATCCGTTTTTCATGCAGCAACTATTTTACACTCTTTGATTCAGATTTGAGATTTTGGACTCACACAGACAAAGCTAAATATTTCTTTAGATACAGCTTCTCTTATATAATCCAAAATCTAAAATCCCAAATCCAAAATTGTTTTAGCCTTCGGCATTGATAAATGGCAACAAGGCCACAATCCGCGAACGCTTAATTGCTAATGTCAACTCTCGCTGTTGCTGAGACGTAAGCCCAGTAATCCGACGTGGCAATATTTTACCCCGCTCGGTGACAAACTTACGTAATAAATCAACATCTTTATAATCGATTGGTTCTCCTGGCTTGATCGGAGAAAGGCGACGACGGAAATAACTCATCTCTACTTAATTTCCTTGTGAACAGTATGTTTGTTGCAGTGGGTGCAGAACTTTTTCAGTTCTAGCCGGTTAGTGGTGTTGCGGCGATTCTTGGTACTGGTATAACGTGAAACACCAGCAGAACGCTTATCTGAATTTGTCCGACACTCGGTACACTCTAGTGTCACAATAATGCGGGCACCTTTACTCTTAGCCATAATCTTACAAACAGTGAAGCCTGAAGAGAATTAACACAAATGACTATCTTCTCACATTCTGCCGCATATTTTCAACTAATCTTTTGATTTTTATATCGAGCGAGTAGCCACGACGCGACGAAACGATGAAAGTTCCACAATAGCGATCGTGTAAAGTCTGCCGCATCTGAGCATCATATAAGGCAGTCCCACAATCAATTGCTAGGGGAAGTACTAGCAGTATAGCAGTCGGATTGGCTCTAATATTGCTCAGGGCAATTGACACTAAAAGGGCACCCAAGCCAATGATTGCCTCTCGCTTCACCAGTGAGAGTAAAGCTGGAATTCTGCCCATTACTTCCCCATCTTCGACTTCCAACACCTTTAAGTCGAATGCCCAACGCCCTAGGCTTTGCCCTTGATTGTTGTATACTACCACCACCCGCAAAACCAGCCAAAGTATGATAAAAACTAGAATTTGTACAAATTGAATACCGATATCGCCTCCTCCCAGTAGGGAACTGACTAACCAGACACCAAGGAAATCAAGTCCCAATGCCATACCGCGTCGCCCAATCTCAGCCTTGGGATAGTGTTTTTGAGGAAGTCGTTCGATAGTCATACAAAATAGGTATTTTTAGTTAGGGGTTGGGAAATAATTGCTCCTATTTTTTAATATTAAGGTGATGATTTGGGTTTGGCGTTTAGACTGTTATACATAAAAGTTCCATAATTCCGGCGCTTATGTTGCTATTTGGTGTCAACTTAAGGTAGAAGCCAGTTTAGAAGAAGATTTTAGAGATCATCTCTTACCTCGTTCCCAGTCTCTAAATGCGAATGCCATCTTTGGGGCTGCCGCCTCCCTTACTGGCGGCAGAGCCACCAGGAGTAGCATTTCCAGCCAGAGGCTGGAAACGAGGTTTTAAAGGAGTTTTAAGCTTAAGTTGATACCAATATTATGTTGCCAACCCCACAAGAGGACAAATAACAGTCCCCACCAGTTAGCTTTAATTGCGCCGACTTACTTAATTTGGAAGTTGTATCATGATACATTTGTTTACTAAAACAGCTATTAGTCTAGTTACGACTACTGCTTTAGGGTTAGCGATCGCCATAACCACTAACGATTTAGCTCATGCTGCTGAGTTCAACTTTAGCTGGAAAGGAGACACTGGTTATTTAGCTAAGGGTTCATTTAACTACGATACAACAACTGCTCCCAGTGTTATTTCTGAAGCAGGTTTGGGAGCTACGAAGAACTTGCAATCTCTCTCAATTTCCTTTTTTGATCCCTTGAGTAATCTCATAAATAGTTTCACTCCAGTGCTGAGTGGTGTATCTAACTACAGCTTTTTGAGATTCAACTTTGATAACACGACTGAGAAAATCTTTGGCCCTTTTGATGTTGGCAAGGATGATGAGCTTCCTGGCGACACCTGGCTTAATAATAATCTCGCACTTATAGACGAAGGTTTTAGTGATGAGGTTCTAAGTAAAGAATTTGGTTTTAACAACAGAGATGCAGCAGGGACAAAGCAAATACTAGATTTAAGTAACAATTCAGTTCAAGTATCCAAAGTCCCCGAAGGAAACATAATTATAGGTTTATTAGCAATGTGTAGTTTTGGATTTAACCTCAAGGAGAAGTTCAATCCAAAATCCAAAATTTAAAATTGCTTACTGTTGTCAGAAACAGACGAGAGTTTGAAAAGTTATCGCAGCGCGGATGAAAGAATTACACAGGCTGTGGTTTAAGTAAATCTGTTTTGGTAACGAATTCACTGAATGTACTTGCAACTTGCTGCGGTAATGTGATACCTGCGGCGGGCGTACCCAGCGTTGAAGTTTGTAACGGCAATTTGGGAAATAATAATTCTGCGACTCGATAGGCTTCTTCGAGATGGGGATAGCCGGAGAAAAGGAAGGTATCAATTCCTAAATCGGCATATGTATTGAAATATAAGGTGGGATAAGGCTTTTGTACGGCAGGAAATTGGAGTTTTGCACCTTGAACTTTCAGATGATGACCATTGAAGCTTATTTCTTCACCTTGCATGAGCGATCGCTTAGTTATAAGCTTTGTAAATAAATTTTACTTCGTGTGCAAAACTATGCATTGACAACGAGAATCAAGAGCGATAGTGTAAATTTTTACAGACAATAGGAGGTGAGACTTAAGTAAAACTGACTTTTGAATGCGTGACTTCCGCCTTGCGGTACTAGAGACTTTCGAGAGATTTCAGCACCTCTAGCGCTGACTGATATCGTTGAGTGAAGTCAAAATGTACCATTCTATTTAAAATAATAACTAACTCATCTGTAGCATCAGTTAGTTCGCGCCAATGTTGCCAAACCTGTTGATTTCCATCAGATTCTTTTGAAATAATTATTTCACCAATGTTTGTGTCTCTACGAAATTCTCTTGGTTCTACCCCAGTTAAACCTTGTATCCCCATAATTCCCAACGCATAAATATCGCTGTTCAGTTTTGGCAATCCGCTCATTTGTTCAGAAGGTGCATAATTAGGAGTACCAATTGAAATGGTCTGAGCTTCTTGCTGCTGAGGTTGAATTTGCTTAACAGCACCAAAGTCAATTAAAACAATGTGCTGATCTGATTCTCGTCTAATCAAGTTACTAGGTTTAATATCTCGATGGATGACGCCATAGCTGTGAACAAAAACAAGCACGTTTAAAACTTCTTTGAGCATCTCTACAACTTCAGCTTGTTTGAGTTGCTTCCCAGAGGATAGCTCTTTATCCATAGCGTGCCCTCGAACAAATTCTTGGACTAAAGAAAATTGTCGATTTTCTTCAAAAAAAGCTAGCAATTGGGGAATTTGTGGGTGCTTACCCAAAGTTTCTAAAATTTCTGCTTCAGCGTCAAATAGGCGTCTGACGACATTTAAATATTCTGCATCTTGGCAAGGAGGTCGCAACTGTTTAACCACACACTGCGGATTACCAGGGCGCTGGATATCCTCAGCCAAATAAGTATTACTAAATCCTCCAGAACCCAAAGGTTGAGTAATTTTGTAGCGGTTGTTTAGTAGCGTGCCTAGCGAAATTTCTTGCCCAATGGAATCAGCAATTACCGTTGGCGCTTCATTGGCAGCATTGCCGCGCTGTCGTAAAAGACCTTGCAATTCCACAATTAATTGTTGGTGTTCTTGAACCCGTTGGGTAATTTCTTTTTGCTCTTGCTTAGTTTGATGAGCAGTATAGGCAAGGACACTCCCGGCGGTAAATACTAACCCCAACGCCGGAGATATTACTGGGAACCATCCAGCTTGGGTAAAAATGACAAAATTGGCTCCAAATAACACTGCAAGGGCTGTTGCTCCTGCTAATCCTAAGCCTAGTGGATGTTGAATTCGCCATACTAACAACCCACCAACTAAAGTCCATCCCCATATCAAAAGGACTTCACCCCACTCAGGCAAAAACCAAAATAGAGGCTGTTTGTTAAGAACAGCACTGAGAATTTGACTAACGCTGTGGGCATGAATTTCAATTCCGGCTATTTTGCCAGAAATATCTGACTTACCACTAGCAAATGGCGTATTAAAAATATCATTTAAACTATTGGCTGTTGAACCAATCAAAACAATGCGGTCTTTGACCAAATCTGGTTTAACTTGATTTGCAAGTACTTCTGTAATAGTTACCTGCTGGGCGACCTGATGACCAGAACGGTAGTTAAGCAGGATTTGGTAGCCATTAGTATCGGCTTTTTGATAACCGCCAGCGTTACTTTGCAGAGGTTTAAATACTGTATCTCGTAGTTGTAGTTCCTTTTTTGGGGTAAATTCTAGTTGGATGCCTCCAACTTCTAAGTATTTGAGTGCGAGTTGTAAGCTAAAAGAATAGGTGCTTTGACAAGAATCGGACTCTTCTGTACTTGCCAATAATAGGTTACGGCGAATTGTGGCATCAGTGTCTTCTACGACATCATTAAATCCTACTCGCTCTGCTTCAACCCCTTTTGGAGGTGCTATTCCTGGATTGTTAGAACCAGAATGTTTGCAGATAGGAATGATGATATCGCTCTGTTGTAGGCGTTGCAGGAGCTTTTCGTGACCAGGCTGTACTGGTAAGTCACGAAAAATATCTAGACCAATGGCTCGTGGTTCATAAGCTTCAAGTTTGCCTAATAGTTGGTCTAGAAGTTCACCAGACAGAGGCCAATTCCATTTTTGGATATCTTTTTCACTTAAAGCAACAATCAACAGACGAGCGTCTGGGCCAGGGTCGGCACGTAATTGCATCATTTGGTCGTAGACCTTCATTTCCAGAGGCTCGAAAACCCCAAGTTTTTGAATGCCTACTAGTAAAAGTGTAGCGATCGCACTTGAAAGAATAACTGGCTGTCTAAATAAACTTTTAAAATTTACAACCATCTTTTTAAATAGGTTTTACTTTAAAATATACGAATATTTTTAGATTAATTTTAATATTGAAATTATTCTACGCAATTTGCAACTTTTCAAAAAATATATTAATCATATTTTACTTGCAAACACTGAAATGCTAAGATCCCCGACTTCTTAAAGAAGTCGGGGATCTTTTTTTGTTCGTAACTCATTTACAATTGCTATATCTGTTTAAGATAATGCACGATCGCTTCTGCTGTTGGCAAATTAGTTGCCAGTAAAAC
>JBGTMK010000331.1:0-3975 GCA_041743605.1 Nostoc sp. | reverse complement strand
GCCAAATTAGCTGATTCTCCTTTGGGAAAAGCTCTATCTGAAGAATTGAATACTAAGGAAATTCCTTTAGAACTTTCTAATTCGCTGTACACTAAGCTAGAAAAACAATCTCTTAACCAAATGCCAAATGCCAGAGAATTTTGGTTAGGTACAAAACGATTACCACAAACTATTGAAGTGGCAACTCCAGGTAGTATCTGTGCAATTTTGATTAAGAAACAAGGGGATTTCCCTGATTTTTGGCATAATGATGCTTCCTTTATTGAAACAATGGAAGAACTGTATCAGCGAGTCAAAACCAAAAATCATCAGTTCTGATTTCAGCGCATTTTATGCTTTCTTGAACTACTTAATTTTTCATAAATTTAACTTTCATTCGGTGGGTTTAAGTCCCCAGCAACTAAGAAGCCGCAAGTTTTGTGGCAATGAGTCTTTATCCCCGTTACAAAACTGTACTTCCGTTAGCGTAGCAGTAGCGAGTCCGCGAGCGTCCTTCTGACTTCCGACTTCCAACTTCTTTAAGAGTTTCTTGTATGAATTGCTACGCGAAATTCTGATGACAACCATCAAAATTTCGGAGAAATCAAATGTCCTTCTTGTGAATACATTGCAGATGGCAGATTGGAGATTGTCTGCACCCACAAGGGATGCAGCTCCTCTGATAAGAGAAAAGTAGATTTAAGACTTATTCCGCCCACGAGGGACGGGGCTTGTACCAAATTCAATCTGCAATCTTCGATCTCCAATCTTCTCTATGTCAATGGCGATCAACTCATCCATGTAGGCTTTTAGATTATCCAAGGATAATTCTGTAGATATCAGTCCAATGTAGTTATCGGGTCTGAGTAGAACTTTACAAGGCTGATTAATGCCGAATATTTCTACAACGCTTGGGTAAAGGGGAACAACGTTGAAATCAATTAAATCGCTGTATTCTTTTGCTAGTTCTACCTGCAAATTTTCATAGCTTTGTTTACCATCAGACAATACAACTAAATGGAATTTTGGAGCGCAGAGGCGATCATAAACGTTCCTACCATCCACCAGAAAATAGGGCATTCTGTCTCCGGCTTTGACTTCCAAGAAGCGGTCTTGATGGTCACTTAAAGAACTATCACGGTAATTTATTCCAATTTCAGAAACTAGCTCAAAGAGAAACTCTTTTGCTGCGCTAAATCGCGTTACAACATTGGCGAGGCTTGGTAAAATGTTGTCCCGGAAAAATTGGAAATACCAGCGATCGCCTGCCGCGACATCAAAAAATTGATCAGTCGTCTGCAAGAGGCGTAAGGCATTGGCTAGACGTTCTTCGTTATAGCTTTCCAGCAGTGAATCCTTGGCATAGCCTTTCAAAACAAACGCGATCTTCCATGCCAGATTATAAGCGTCCTGAATACCCGTATTCATTCCCTGCCCTCCCGCAGGCGTGTGAATATGGGCGGCATCGCCAGCCAGAAAGCATCTACCTTTGGAAAACTTCTCGGCGCGACGAGTATGTACTTTGTAACTCGAAAACCAGCGCACGTTTGTAATTTCCAGTGGTTGCTGTACTAATTGCTTGACCTTGTTTTCGACTTCATCGTAAGTTACTTCTCGATCAGCTTGCTCATCATATTCGGGCAGGTTGCCAATTAACCTCCAGTGCTTCTCACCTTGCATGGGAACAATCAGCGCAAATGAGTTCTCTGCCAGAGTAGCGTAAAACGTTGCCTTATCTGCTTGAAACTCCATATCCACGTCTGCGACGTAAAACAGGCGTGGGTAAGTTGAACCTGCAAAACTCAAATCGAGGAGGTGCCGCGTTGGACTACTTGCACCGTCACAACCTACTAGATACTGGCCTTCAATGGTTTGTGTTTCGCCCTTTGCCGTTTTAACAACTGCTTTCACGCCGTTTGTATCTTGCGTTAGACTTTCCATTTCCGTCTGCCATCGAACTTCTTTGCCGTTGTGTTGAAGATGCTCGTAAAGCAGACGCTCATTTTTGTTTTGTTCAAAAACAAGCATAAAAGGAAAAGGGCTGAGTTGACCGCCGAAGTTAGAAAATTCAAGGTGGGCACTGATTTTGCCGTTGTGCATCAGGTTGCCTTTTTGCACGATTTCGCCGTCTGCAACCGCTGCTTGCGCCAGACCTACTTGATCGTAAATTTCCAGAGTCCGAGCATGAACCACCAGAGCCTTTGATAAATCCGTGATACTTTCTTTTTTGTCAAAGATCACAAAGTCGATGCCGTAACGTATTAATTGCACGGCTAGCGAAAGCCCAGTCGGCCCGGCTCCGACAATGATCACATCGGTTTTACTTATTGTCTGCATATTTTCAACCTCGCAGCGAAAGTCGTTTTAGTCGGGATGAACGCGATCAGTGTGAGTACTGATGCCGCATAGCAGCTGCGAAACTAGATCCGCCCACACAGGAATCGGCAGACGCGCCAAGTGTGTGGTCAAAACCGTTCCCAGCAGCATTCTGGCGGTCAATGCTGTATTATGGGGACGCAGTTCCCCGACCTGGATGCGCGATTCTAAATACGACCCCAACGCCTTAATACCTTCTTCCACGATGGCGTGCATACAGGCTGTAACTTCAGCGTTACTTTGACTTTCACGCACCATCAGGCGAAACAGTGCCTCTTTGCGCTCAAGCATTGCCGAAAAGCTTTCTGCTACATCTTGTAAAACACGCACTGCCGCCTCATCATGCTTGACTAAAAGCAACGCACGTAGCTCCGGCAGAAAACTGTGCCGTTCCCAGACCGCCCTCAGAACCTCGCTTTTGCTCGGAAAGTAGTGATACAGCAGTCCCACTGCTACGCCCGCCGCCGTCGCTATTTGCTTAATACTTGTTGCATCATAACCATGTTCAGAAAACAGTGCCAATGCCGTATCTACTAAGTGTTCTCGCCGCACAACAGCTTGTTGTTGCCGCGAACTTTTTCCTTGCATACCTTAACTGATTGAGCGTTCATTCACTGAAATACTAACACAACTTTTTGTCAGAACAAGGGCGATACAAAAATGTAACTTCCTGGTGAGCCACGAATAGAGTTGGTCGATTGAACATAAAAGCCCTCAACATAGCTGCCTTCTTCAACTATTAATTTCTATTGACTGAGATGGAGAATCAGAGTAAGTCTTGTCAAGAAGAGAGTTAGCTCCTTCAAAAGTTTGTAGGATTTCAGGCGTGACTCGTGAGGTATGCACTTTGCCTGATTGAACACCTAAAACTACCTCTCCATTTTTCTGTTGGATAGTCAAATCTTTGCGCTCGGTGTTAAAGCTGAGGTCATAAACCTTGCCTTTAACTTCAGTGAAACCATCTTGCCGAGATTGTCCCAAAACCATACCAATTCTCTGAGCAATTTGAGTCAGTCGGCTGATATGAACAAATTCTTTTGTATCTCTGCTGATTGCTGCCAATGCAAGTTGTGATAATTGCTCACCAGCTTTAAACCCATTTGCCACTTCTACAATGCGTTTTTTGTAATTTTCCGACTTCCCTAACTTATCTGCGGCATTATACCAATTTCTCAAGTCATCAATAGTAACCGTCGGGAGCTTCTCTACACCTAAAGGTTCGGTTTTCACATTATTACTAATGTCTGGTGTAGAAGGAGTAGTGGAGAGTAATGGAGTTATAGATTGGTTAGGTGGGGATTGTGCTGTTTGTTCTGGTGGTTTCAAAAACTGCGGTCGTGTAGCAAGGGAGCTAACAAATTGTTGATACTCAAGGGTAGACTCAATAATTGCCCCAAATTTCTTAGTCATATTATCCAAAGTTTTAGGAGGAATTGAACTACTGACTAAGTTAAAGATCGTTAAACCTTTTTGAGTTTCCCTGACAACATCATCTGTTGGTATTTGCTGACATTCAACTTTTTGAGCAGTTAACCATTTAGCCACAGTATCAGCTTTCTGGTTGTCAACAGCCAAGCCCATGACTCCAAGTTTTTTGTTTGATTGGGTAGAAAATAAGAA
>JBGTMK010000330.1:0-12172 GCA_041743605.1 Nostoc sp. | reverse complement strand
TTGTAAAAATTGCGCTAAATCAATGGGATTTTTCACCCGTGAGATGTTAATCACACCACTAAACCGCCCTGATGCACCATCCATCAAAGAAGCACTCATGCGGATTTGCCCATCAGATTGCAGTACTGAACCAGTACCAGCATTAAAGCGGGGATTGTCTTCGAGCATTTGGCAACCCTGCACCACCGCCTCAGAGGCAGTTGCTCCTGACAATAGTAGAGAATAGACTTCTTCTATTACTGTATGGAGCGATCGGCGCACCGCCTCCAATCCGCCTTTACCGTGGAGAGAACTACCAGCCCCTCCATGAATAATTAATTTAGGTTGCACCTGTAACTCCATTAATCTCTTGCGCTATTTGCGTCTGTGTTGCGGTTGGTTTTATTAGGGATTGGGGATTGGGTATCGGGAATTGAGTATTGGAAAGAATTCATTCCCCATTCTCCAGTTCCCAGTTCCCATTGCCCAGTCCCTTTAAGTTTGCGCTTCAGAACGGCGACGACGACAACGTTCTGAACAGTATTTCACATCGTCCCAGCAATCTTGCCACTTTTTACGCCATGTGAAAGGACGTTGACATACCGGACAGATTTTTGTGGGTAGGTCAGATTTAGAACGAACACGTCCCATATAAATACTGTGTAGATGAGAATTTGATTTCTGAGGGAGATGGAAAATAATTATAACCAGTTTGCTACAAAGTAAGGATATTTTCGGCAAATAAATGTTTTGTCAATCTATCTTTAGGCTTATTTTTGAATTCTCTTCTAAAAAGAGAGAGGCTTTGAATCTTACTTTTACTCGCCTTCTCTTGGTTGGGGGTTATAGAAGGAGGCGATTTAATGCCTAATTCAGAGGGTTATAGTCTGACAGCAGATGATCTAAAAGCTTGCGTTCGTAAGGATTTAAATCTGAAGCAGATATTCCGAATTCCTGTAATTGATGGTAAATAAAATCACGTTCAAATGTTTCAATACGTTCTTCTAAGTCTCCATAGAGTTCCTGAAAGGTGAACTCAGTTGCTAAAGCTAAGGTAATTTGTTCTCGGTCTTTACCAATTGACCGACCGCTAAATTGATAATCACCTTGAGAATCCTGGGATAGTAGCCCAAGCGCGATCGCTAAAATCACCGTCTGATAAGCTAGTTTTAATTCTCTACCAGAACCAATTTCATCTGGGATTAAATCAGGAATGTTTTCGTCTTCATCGATTTGTTCGCTCTGAGTCCGTTCATAGCAGTCTCGATAATACTCAATTTGGCTGAGAAAATAAGCCGGAAAGCCCAAGGAACGAGTCAAAATACACAACCGTTGCTCATCTTCAGCTACCAAGGCGGTTAAACTACGACTAAAGCGACTGTAAAACGCAAAAATTTGTTCTTTATCTTTTGCTCCCAGCCAGAGGGTAATCTCCCGTTGAGAAGTTGGGTTTAAGTTAGTGTCAATATCTTGAATTCGCAGCAACAAATTAGCGCTATCATAAAGTTGATTCAAACGCAAATTAGCTGTATTTGCGGCAATTAAATCTGATTGTTTTAATACTTCGCCAATAGACAAGTTACCCAATTGCTCGAACTGCTGACGAGCAAAGGGCATAAGTTGATTCTGAAATTCTTCAGCAGAAATTTTCCACGACTGAGAACGGCTAACTTGTTCCTGAGTAAACTTTTCAGTTGGTAATGTGGAAAGGAAACTTTGGTAATAAGCATCAATATCTGCATCAGTTAGAACTGTGAGCCGAGTTTCGGAGAACTTCGTGGTAGCTTGATCGCGTTGAGCAACCAAATTATTGTATATCTCAGAGAAATCGGACAGAGTTTGACGTAAAGTTTCAGTTCTTTGTTTAGCTGTTTTAATCAAATAATTTAACGCCTCGACACGGAGATTTTGGGCGTATAAATCGTACTCTAACTTTAATTGTTCGTTATAACTGCGACGCAATTCGACGGCGGTTGCTTTAATAGTGCTTTCTAATCGTTTAATTTGTTTCTGAACCTTCTGAATGCGATCGCGGATATTAGTGCTGTACTTAAGCCAAACAATACCTAGGTAAGTCAGAATTGTTACCGCAGTCCAAAGCAGATAAGTAACTAAGTTAGCCCAAAACTTTTGTAATAATAGCCATAGCGTTGATTGACTGAAAATTCCGGTTAGAATCAGCAAGGCTAATAAAGCACCAGTAACTAAAATCGGATAAACGATCAGATACTGTGAACGAAAACGGTTTTCTTCCGTTAGCAGTTCATCTAAGTTATCTGTAGCTGTTTCAAGTTGATTTTCAATCGCCGTTAAGTGGTTCTGAGCGACAACGATCGCAGCTTCAGCTTGTTCACGAGCGCGAGCGATCGCCATAAAACGAATTTGTCGAGCTTTTTCAATTTCAGCATTTAACACTTGACGATAGTCATTAACTGCTGTTTCTAGCTGTTTCTGAGTTGTTTGTAGCTCTTGCAGTTGTTCTTCAGATTTTCTTTCAGCTAAACTATCTTGTAATTGTTGCTGCCGCAATCTTAAGGATAGAACTTGGTTAAGCAGCTTTTGAGTGTCTTCTCGATCAATTGTTACCTGCAATCTTGAGTCGAGAAATGCTTCAGCCGTTCGCAGTTCTGTAACCAAATTCTGGGATTGATCGCCAATGGCATCCGTTTGCAGTTCCAAATACAAAAAGGTCAATATGTTTAATAGCCTAACTCCTTCATGTAAGCCTCTAGGTGTAGCATCGACATAGTTATTGATGCTGCGATCTAGGAAGCTGGTTAGGTTTGCTTGTAATTGTTTGCAACACTTTTCCAACGATCGCTTATAAGAAAGTAGCTCTTTATTTTCAAATTGCCGATAAGCACGTTGTAATTCCATCCCATATTCCCGCGCCATCCCAGCATGGATCTCAATACGCGGATTGAAATCTTGCCAAACTGGTTTACCGTTGTCTCGTTCTAATTGCAGAAAAGCATTACTGAAATCTTCGCTGAGGACAAATCCTTTGGCATCTAACAGACATTTGCGGCTTGCTTCGGGAGTGAATTCTGCCTTTGGTAAAAACTGCTCCCTGATAATATCGGCAGCAAAGGCAGCACTCAAACGGTTAATAGTTGTTTCTCCTGCAAAAAACAATTCTCCATAACCAAATGAACTATAGGCGGGTATTTTCCCCCGGACTTTTTGTGCGCCAAGCAATAAGCCCCTGGTTTCCGGTTCCACGGTGAGAAAACCTGCCAATGCATCAGCATAACTGGGCAAATTATCCCTCAGTCCCCCAATTTGCTCATCCATCAGCCAGCAGTTATCAAAAGGTGGTACTTTTTGACTACCTGTAATCACAACCCCACTGATCATTTTGTAATCTAACTCTTTCAGGAAGGCGTAAGCAGCACCGTAATCAGCAGTTGTCGCTTGGGTAAATAACCCTGGTAGTAGTAATAAAGCTTCTAAGCTGTAAGGAATATCTGTAAAGTATTTAGAAAATAGCCAACGAATCAAGCGTACTATGTCAAAAACTACTCCCCTAGCAAATTGATTGCTGGCTGATAGCATGAGATATACTCGATGGCTGCTACTGATTTCCACTCCTTGACGTTTCGCTGCGATCGCTTCTTTTGATTGACTAGGCGTTTTCAATAATTCGATCAGTGCAGTTTGCAGTTCGCCAGTCGCTTCGCTGAACTGAGTACGAATTTTGGAAACATAAGCTTGTTTACTATGAGTTTGAGCCAGATCAAAACTCGTGTCAGCAAACTGATCTAACTCGCCACTAAAGCCAAAAGTTTGACCATCCCAAGTTAAGTTATAAGTTTGGATTAAACAGGTTTGATCGGCTGGAAATTTTTGCAGTTGCCGTTTAATCGCTGTACAAAAAGCGGCACTGTGAGGATCGAGTGCAAGTAAAATAGTTGGTTTTGGCATGGGGACACTCTCAGAGTGCAAACTATAGGGCTAAATAATCACATCTAAATCTTCCAGGTAAGCTTCAATTTCCTGGATTTCCATTTCTACCTGTTCTTGAATCTGGGCATCAACCTTGCCTCCCTTTAAAACCTGATTGAGGTGATTGATGTAGTTTTGCAAAGTAGATTTGGCTTTGTCTTGATCTTCGTGGGTAATCTGCTCAACTTTGTCAGCAATTTCCTTAACTAGAGGCAAGTTATTTTTGAAAGCTTTAAATGCTGACTTGCGATCGCTTCCCAAAGGTAAAACTCCGCCTTCTAATCTTTTTGCTTGTTCTGTGGAAACAAAATATTTTTTACTCTGATTGACAACCAACTTATAAGGATCGGGTGCTAGCGCTAATGCAAACCAACGCAACGCCCCACCATCATCTTCTGGAGGAATTAAATTAGCTAAGTTTGTCCAATTGCGATGTAAGTGTTTGAAGACTTTATTCGGATCTAGGTAAGCTGACTCCAGTTCCCTCATTCCGTTGAAGGCAAATAAGGGAACGCCAACTTCCACCCGAAACAGCATCACCTTATGGGGTTCACCTGTCGGTACGAAAGAAGGATTATTATTTCCTTTAGGCAAGCGATTAGAAAGAGGTGGATCGCTAAAAATTGTGTTGTTGCTCTCTACTCCGTAGTAATAAAATTCTGTAATTAAGTGCTGCTGTTGAATGGGAATTTCCGATACTTCATACTGCCAGAGAGGAACTGCAAGTTTGCCAAGTTGTTGCAAATCTTGTCCCGCATCTTCGGGATTGCTATCTGCTAAAACCTGCTCAACAGTCATGCTGGTGAGAGGATAGTAAGCTTCATTTACAAATTTCAGAATTTCGTTCTTGACATCTTCAGCTTTTTTCTCAGACCAATTCGTTAAAGTTTGAGACTGTTCTCTATGCCAACGGATAAAATCTTCGCCACTAACTTTGGGGCGTTTCGATTGCAGATTGATGCGCTGAATGGTATGAATAAAGGGATTATCGTTACTTCCTTGACGATTGACCTCGTGATAACTCTGTTCTATATCTCGATAAACTTTATCTAAGTTGCTGTGTAGACGCTGACACTTTTCCTGGATTTGCTCTACCTTCGTCCGCAGTACACCATAGAGTTCAGCCGCTTTATCACACCGTTTCCAATGTAAATAAGTTTTCCACTTTTGGTCAGCCCGTTCTTTGTATCTCTGACAAGCTGCTTGGATCGTGTTTTTATTTGGGAACCAAGTTTCTGCGGCTTCTTTAATTTTTTCTTCTTGTGGTTCTAATTTCAAAGCATTGAAACTGGATTGTGCCTCTTGCGATTTGTGCTGCACACTTTGCTGTAATTCGTCTAATTTTTGGAAAAGTTTGCTCAAAAATTCCAAAACATAAGCTAGTCCATTGGGACGATTAAGACCGCGTTCCCAGAAAGTTGCGATCGCAGCAGATGCAGTCTGCTCTAAGCGATAAAAACTCAATCCCAGTTCTTGAGCCGTCCGTTGCTCAAATTGATCTAACTGCCGTTTGTAGAGTTCTTTGATTGTCGGCAAAGCTGTGCGATCCTGACGGATTTCGCCAATTCTAAATTCGGGTTTCATCTGTCCGCCGCGATCGCTTTCTGTCAACGCATTCAGGAGAGTAGTAGCTTCTGCTAACTTGCAATCTTCCAAAAACCGGGTAATGTCGCTTTCTAAATCCAGTGTTGGGGTAGATGCCATCAACTCATTTTTTAGCAAGCTTTGAGCATCCTCTAATTTCATCCGCTCATATTGTTGTACTGGCAGAGTCAGGGTAGCAAAGCCAAAACTACAGTAATTGATATTGCGTCCTCGAACTTTTTCACCAGTTGCCAGATAAGCGCGAATATTATCAGCAACGTTAGCAGCGTCTAAACCGATTTGAGAACCAATTTGGATGTACAAACCATCTGCAACTAAATTTTGCAAATCGTCTGGACGACCGACTACAGTTCCATTTTTGTTAACCCCGTCAATTAAAAATACAGCATCAAAGGGAGGGCGATCGGCTTTGATTTTTTTAATGCCATAATCAATCTCAATGCTATTAGATGGTGACAATCCCCAAAAGTGTTCGATTTCTTTGAGAGCGCCATAGGCATTAGACTTTACCAAGTGAGTTTGGGGAATATTGGCAAACACTCTCGGTAAAACAAATACGCCTGTAATATTAGAAAAATTATTCAGATGTTCTCGTGTTAAAAAAGCCGTATCTAAAAATGTGCCACTACCCGTCCCACCCGCCAAACTGCCAACAATAAAAACTTCGACACCATCCCGACTGGAAACTTGAAAGTTCTCTGAAAATGCTTGTTTACTAGTGCGAATTTCGCGGACAGTATTGATTGCTTGAGCAATTAAAGCGTCAATATCGCCTACTTTTGCAAACAAGGCGAGCCGTCCCCGCGCCCGAATCTGTCCAGCGCCACTAATTAAGCTGGCTGCGGAAATGTCTCTAGGCCACCATTCAGCGATGTGGTCGTTACGTGTTAGCGGTAGGGGATTTGCAACAGAAATTGCATAAAGTTCATTAGGTTCTAAGATAACCTTCGTGCCATCAGGTGATTTTTCTCGTTCTTGGATATTTTCAGTAGTATCAATAGAAATAAAACGAATAACTTCTGGAACTGAGCCGTAAACATCTATAAATCGCTTTTTAAGTTTGAGTACAACTTCATAACCCGTTCCTCCTAGCCCGATAACAACGGTAGGACGAAAAACAACCGTGGGACGCACAACCGTGGGACTTAACATTCACTTTCCTGTGATATTATTCAAAAGTTTGTCTGCCCACTGCCTGGCTCAGAGGGTCTTTGACGTTCAATCCAGTTAAATTGCAACTTAACGTTGCCAATCTCGATGATGTCCTCGTTGAAGAGTTCATCTGTATTTATATTTTTAGTATTGACAAAAATTACACCTTTCAAACACCGCAAATCTATATTCTTTTTGCCTAACCGCCAAACTGTGACTAACTCGGCATCAGAATTTGTCGCAGCGATAGCTGGTATCAAATCACTCAGGTATACTCTACCCTTCTGTAGGTGAGTGAGACTAATCTCTTCGTCTTCCGATGATTGTGGCAGTGGTTCTAGCACTACCAACGCTCCTTCTAAGCGTTTACGGTTGCGGAAATCTTCGACTAATTCCAAGGGGGTTTTGCGTTGAATCAAACAAACTACTATCAGGGCAATTAACAACACCAACAGCACTAAGAGCAACCAAATAACTATTTTTCGCCACAGTGGCATCAAAATATACAGATGAGCTTCCGCACTGACAGGAGTAGCGATTGAGTTATCTGGGGTTAGGACTAAGGTAAAGGTGCGTTGGCGTAGCCCGTCGTAGACATCGCCTGCAAAACTACTATCAGTAATCTGCAACTGCACAGGAATTCTACTTTCTCCTGGTTGTAAGGATATGGCTGCTGAAGGTTCTGCTATAGAAACGTCTTTGGAATTGCCTTGTAGTTGTAAGCTAGCTGTTCCAGATATATTGGTGCGAACTACAAAAGTTTGGGTTTCGGTGGTTTTACCTGCTTCTACTGAGCCAAAATCTATCTTTGTGGGTTGTATTTGTAGTTGTGACTGAATGGTTACAGGTAGGTCAATTTTTATTGGTGCGATCGCTTGATCTGCGCTTATCAACACCAAGCGCAAGCTACTAGCGCCTCCCTTTGCCTCCGGTGGTATCTGTAAACGCACAGGAATGGCTGTTGCTTGATTAGCAGCTAAGTTGATGGTGCGATCGGGTGAAATTAAGCGAATACCACTTTGCTCAGGGTCTTCCAGTTGCAAACTTACCTTATCATTGACATTACTAATAACATTAATGTTGAGTGGTTCAGTAGTTGCTCCCGGTGATACTGGCGCTAAATTGGTAGTGGGGAAGTTAACATCAAGTTTGGGCTTAATAAGCGCTGGTCGGATATTTTGAGCGAGTTGGTTAAGCTGAACTCCTCCAGGATCTCGCAATACTTGCCCTTTTCCACAAAGGGCTGGATTGCTAGCAAAATCATTCAGTTGTTTTTCGTGTTCTTTTAATCCTAAAGACACAAAAAATATATAGGGCTTGCATTGTTGGTCACGCAAAAATTGGGTATTGCCAGGAATAGAAACAGGGTTAGGAATACCACGCACATCTTCTAATCCATCTGTCAGAAATACGATACTAACAGTACGACCAAGAGCATCAGCACGTTTATTTAACAGGGCAGAATGTTGCAAAGCCTTTTGTACAGCCTTACCTGTATGAGTACGCACACCCTCAGCCTGAAGTGAGCTAATTATTTGCTTGAGTTTACCCCTGTCTGGATTACTGTTAATAGTGATATCATTGGCGTTTAGAGTGACATCTTTATCAAAGCTATAGATAGTAACTGTGTCGCCTAATCTAGCCGTATTAACAAATTCAGTAATAGAATTTTTTACTGGTTCAAAAATATTTTTTGTTCCACCTACACCACGCATAGAAGCAGAAGTATCTACGACTAAAATCCAGTCAATTCCACCTTTAGGAGTAGTCTGAGCAGATGCACCATACAAGTTAGGAATTGATATGAGAGCCAAAACAATAATGCTTTGGATTGAACTGAATTTTAAACAATGCTTGAAGTATCTAAAGCTCATTGATAGATTTCTCCAGGCAGATAATTTTTATATTGATCAAAAATTATAATTTGATGTATTGTTTCCATCTTATTACCTAAAAAATACAAATTTAATTTACGATTGCTTTACCAAAAACGATAAAAAATTCTTTAGCTATCGCTCGTTAAGTATGAAAATACCTTATGAAATTAAAAAATCAATTTATATTTAATTATTCATGCTAAATATTTTGGTGATATTTATCTTAATACAGTTTAGTTAGGGTTAAAAACCATAAACTGCGTAGGTTGTGTTGAAGCCTCGCGTAGCGTCCCTTAGGGAAGTGAAACCCAACAAACCACCGACAATGTTGGGTTTCCTTTCTCAACCTAACCTACGATTTTCCTTAACTGAAACGTATTGATAGTTATCCAATATCTTTTTAACTAAAACATGAATGGTATTAATCAGTGTTTTATCAAGTTATATATTAACTATCTTTTTAAGGAATGTCACTTTTTTTGTAGATATTCAAGATATTAAAACTTTAACTTTTCTTCTTAATAAAGTCAGCAAATATATATAAACTACTTGAGTTATTGCCAAAATAATTTTTATATTTACGTTTAATTAGCCTTGACGATGACAAGGTTAATTTGTTAATGCTTGTATTTAACAAATCGCTAAAAAAGAATTCATATCATGTCCGCTTGATTGCTTAATTAAACCTCAAGAACCCCATCCCGCCAAAACTATGCTTTGTCTCTCTTCCCCGATGCATTGACTATGGAATCCATACAGACAAAACCTGCTTCCGCAAATTAATAAACCCTTGAATTTGCATCAGTCCACGGAGGTGGACTACCCTGCGGGAAGCCGCAAAGCGTCTATGTTTGTGTAGTAGCAAATTATATTCGCTAAATCTTCTTTTCAGACACTTTTTTGAAAAACAATACTAAGAATCATTACCAACTAACGGTAAAAGTAAACGGCTAACTACTCGATTATCTGGTAACTGATAGAAATTTAACTCTCCTCCTAGTTCTTGCATGAGGTTTTGGCAAATTAGCAAATGTAACCCTGGTGGTTGGTCGAGGTTGGAAGGAGCAAGGACATCCTTGGGTGTATTCTCATGTAGCTCTGTTAATAACTGTGGTTCGATCGCACCGTTGTATGTAATCGACAGTTCTAGAGATGTCTGATGATCAGCTCCTTCACTTGTAGAATAATGCTTTGCCTCTGAGGGTTTTGACGCATCTAAACGGCGACACCAAATATCAATTCTGCCGCCGCTTTGAGAACGGTTACAGGCAGTAACCAATAATTCATGGATAACTAATTCAATTTTGACAATATCACCAGCGATCGCCATTGAAGATTGAGCGCTGGAGCTAGGAACGCCTCTGACTAATGAAGAATTCTTGGGTGACTCTTGCTCGTCAATGGGTTGTCCTAAGCCATGTACACCAATCCACAGCTTTTGTTGTTTAAGTTGATTTTCGATGCGTTCGAGCGATCGCTTCAGTAAACTGGCTATGGGCATAGTTTCCCAACTAATATGTAGCTGCCAGTTCTCAAGTTTAAGCATTCCACTCATGGAGGTGGCTGTATGATCTAACTGCCGCAGCAATAGTTGGTAGCGCATCTGAGTCAGTTCATTAGCAGGAATCCCCAAATCATGTATTTGTTTAAGGGAAAGCGCCGTTATTCTTTGAATTTCCTCTAAACGCCGATGTTTATACCAGTTTAGTTGTCGTAATTCCTCTGTTGTAGATTCTAAAAGTCGGGTAATTTGCTTTTCACGACGCCACCAAGCTAATAGAGAAATCAGGGTTGCTGTCGCACTGAGGTTTTGTTCTGACCAGCGACGTTCTTGATAGTCTACTAACAAGACTACACCAGTGGTTTCATAATCAGCATTGGTACGTAATGCCATCACCAAAATTTGACTTTTGTCTGGAACATTCAACCATTTTCGAGTTTCCGGGGGTAAATTATCCACCTTCAAAGTCAGGTAATTCTCTGTGGCAAGTGCCCACTGAATTAAGGCTTCAGACTGAATAGAAATAGATGCATCAGACAAAACCCCAAATAGGCTATTGTCAATCACTCCAGGGATAATTTCTGCCCACTTTTCACCAGGTGCCCAGGATAGCATCACTGCTAAGGGACAACCTAAAATTGATGCTATTTGTTCTAGTGCTGTACGTTCTAAATGCTTTTTTTCAACCTCAATGCTGTTCTGAGATTGTGTCAAGATGCGTAGGCATTGCTCAAATGCCTGGGAAGTTTTTTGCTGCTGGGTGGTACGGTTGTGTAATTGCCATTGACGAACAATTACACCAATCTGTTGACTGACAGCCCACAGCAATTCTTTTTCCAGAGTTGTCCAAGAACGATGGGTTTCGTGAGTGATGATCAAAAGTGGTGCTGGTATCTGACCGTGCGTGCATTTACAAATCAGTAGCGATCGCACACCATTCTCTAACAACGAGGGACGCCAGTTAAAAAAGCGTAAATCTTCATCTAAGTTTTCAATCTCCACCGCTTGAGTTGAGCGTTGCAAAAGCTGCCCATCTAATTCTTTGAGAATATTCAGGCTAAATGTCAACGCTCGGCGATTATGAGGCTGACTTTGGTAAATAAATTGATAATTATTCTGCTCAGGCTCATACTGCAACAGCAAAAAGCGGGTAGCACCTAGTCGAGCTAAAACTCTTTTAGCACAGCTATGTAAAGTTTCTTGAAGGTCATGTTCGCTATAGATACCTTGAGCAACTTGGCTAGTCAGTTGGGCATCTTCTTGAATCTGTTTGATGGTGCTTTCCATACTTTCGGTAGGTGCAACCAGTGAAATTAAACCAGCAACACCTTGGACAAAATTTTTGTCTGTGTCTGTCCAGATGCGGGGTTCATTGCTTTCCACCGCCAGAAAACCGACTAAGTTCTTTTGCCAGATGATCGGAGCGGCCAGGAGCGATCGCACCTTCAGCCGTTGCAGCAATTTTGCCGTAAAATGACTCTTCAAAGAACTGCGTGCATCACCAATTGAGACAATTTGGTTAACTGCCAAAGCATAATAAAAGTCGCTCAACTCTTGTACAGTCATTCCCGCCGCTTGCTGACTGCTGGAATTGCGATCGATTTTGACTAGTTGATTGCTCATTCGACACCAAAAGTAGCGCCCTTCCCGCTCAAACCAATAAACATTTGTCCGGTTGGGGGAGACAAATTTATGAGTTGCTTGCACCGCTGCTTCAAGTCTTTGATTCAGGTTACTGAGGGTGCGTAAATTTTCCAGCAATTCTAATAATGGCTCGTCGGTTCGCTTGGTTTGCTTTTGCTGCTTATGCATCTCATTTTGATAAAGCACTGCCCCTAGTTCACCCAAAACCATCATCAAACGTGCTTTTGTTTCTCCTGTCAGTAGGTAGCCCCAGCGTTCTGAACCCAGTAACAACAAGCCTAAGCAACGGTCTTTATAGCGAATTGGTAATATAATCGTTCCTTGGATGTGGAGTTTTTCGGCAATTTTTCCCCATTCGGCGGCGCGGATTTCAGTTTGTAAATCAGCTATACCCAAGGGATGCTGTTCAATCACCACTTGCTCTAATAAATCTCCAGGACTAAGGACAACCCTTTGGCGTAAAAAGCTC
>JBGTMK010000329.1:0-8757 GCA_041743605.1 Nostoc sp. | reverse complement strand
TGGATGGGTGCCACTTATCCCTCCAATATTAGCATTGCTAGCTACCCAAATAATGGTAATTTCATGGTTTAAACATTTCCATCTTGGTAAGAGAAAACAATTAAATTTTAGTCATGATTAGAAAAAAAATACTTCAACGTATCTGCGTAATTCCGTTGCTAATTATTAGTACAACGATTTACTCACAATCAGTGCAAGCACAACTGACTGATTCGATTCAAAACACTGTTAAAAATTCGCACTTCCAATCTTTTCGCCAACCGAAATTGCCCAGAAATGGCGCACCGACAGGTCGGCGCAGAGCCGGGGCTGGGCGTAATCCTGAGTGTCCTAACTCTCTGACACGCCTGACTGCTTTAGTACCTGGCGATGCAGAGGAATCATTTTTAGCCTCAACAGTTGCAGAGAATCCAACATTTTGGTTTTATGTTCCCAAATTGCCACAAACCACGCGTTATGGAGAATTCGTGTTACAAGTGCTAGATGGTAAAGATGTACAGAATGTTTATCGAACACCTCTTACTCTTTCTGGAAAATCTGGTATTGTTAGCATTAGTTTGCCATCACAATCACAATATTCATTAAAAGCAGATAAAAAATATCACTGGTATTTTCATATTTATTGTGGCGATCCGCAAAAAACATCTGACAATTTTTATGTAGATGGGTTTGTGCAAAAGCAGGTGCTGACAGAGGCTCTTGATAGTCAATTGAAGACGGCAAAATCAAGGCAGTACATTGTTTATAGTGCCAATGATATTTGGTATGATGCCCTAACTAATTTAGGTCAACTGCGCCGTGCTAATCCGCAGAATGCAACTATTAATAAAGATTGGGTTGACTTATTAAATGTAATTGGCTTGCAAGACCTTGCCAGAGAGCCAATTATACAGCATTACAACTTAGAAAGATAACACTAATCACACGGTAAAGTTACTGATTTATTGGAGATGCTATGTTAGGAATAACTCAAGGTTGGCAATGCTGGTGTAGTAGTTTGGTGATATGTGGGGTATTAATTACTCCTGGGCAAGAGTATGTTTTTGCTCAAATTACCCCGGATAACACCTTGCCTAATAACTCCAGCATCACAAGAGAGGGTAATATTTTCAATATTAATGAAGGAACGCAAGCAGGAAATAATTTGTTTCATAGCTTTAGCGAATTTTCTGTGCCTAATGGTAGCGCTGCTTCCTTTAATAATGCTGTAGATATTCAAAATATCATTGGTCGGGTTACGGGTGGGTCAGTTTCTAATATTGATGGGTTAATTCGCGCTAACGGTACAGCTAATTTGTTTTTGATAAATCCAAATGGGATTATTTTTGGACGGGGGGCAAGACTAGATATTGGTGGTTCGTTTGTAGGGACTACAGCTAATGCTATTGAATTTGGCGATCGCGGTTTTTTTAGTGCCTCCAATCCAGAAAGTTCTTTATCGCTACTTAGTATCAATCCTTCTGCCTTACTCTTTAATCAAATTAAAACCGCATCTATCCAAAATAATTCAGTTGCTCCCTCTGGTTTAAATCCTTCTTCTGAATTTATATCGACAGGCCTGCACGTAGCAGATGGTAAGAGTTTGCTGCTGGTAGGCGGTGATATCAATATGGATGGTGGAAAATTATATGCTTTGGGTGGGCGAGTTGAGCTAGGTGGATTATCTGGTGCAGGAACGCTTGGGTTGAATGTAGATGGTAGTAGTCTGAGTTTGAGTTTTCCTGATGGGGTAGAAAGAAGTAATGTTTCCCTTAGCAATGGTGCTGAAGTTAATGTTGCTTCTGGAGGTGGCGGAAGTATTGCTGTTAACGCAAAGAATTTAGAGGTTTTGAGAGAAAGTAGTGTTGGTGCTGGCATCAGCCCATTTGCTGGTTCTGTTGCTGCTCAAGCGGGAGACATTACACTCAATGCTTCAGCAGTATTAAGAATTGAAAATAGCTTTATTTACAATGCTGTGTTTGGTAATGGAAGTGGAGGTAATGTAAGTATTGATACAGGACAGATGATTATTGCAGATGGATCTGTGGCGACATTTACTCTTTCTCAGGGTAAAGGTGGGGATTTAATTGTAAAAGCAAAAAACTCAGTAGAACTCAGTGGTAGTGCTTCATCAAACGGTACGTTTCCCACTAAAATTCCCATCGGTATTCCCTTTAATTCCCCGATTGGTTTGTTTTCCACTTCACTTTCGCTTAATAGTAATTTGTTTCCTCCTAATTTTCATACTGGCTTGGTCAGTCCTGGGGGAAAACCTGGAAACCTTACCATTGATACTAGGCAGTTAATTGTTCGGGATGGAGCTATAGTATCGGCGAGTAGTTCTACTAATGTAAAAGCGGGAGATTTGATTGTAAACGCAGAAGATTCTGTGAAATTGATTGGCACCTCAGACAAAGGAGCTCCCGAAAGACTTTTCACAATCGGAGGGCGGGTTCCTAGCGGATTGCGTAATGAAACTGGTAATGATGGTGTTGGCGGAAATTTGACTATTAAAACTGGGCAGTTGATTATCCAGGATGGGGCGTGGGTAACAGCGGGTACTGTTGGTACAGCCGAAGAGTCAGCAGGAGACTTGACCATCAACGCAGACTCTGTGCAATTGATTGGCACTTCGGACGATGGTTTTCCAAGTGCCATAATTAATGGAACTAGGGGTTTAGGAGAAGGTGGAAAGTTAACTATTAATACTGATCAGATGGTTGTTCGTGATGGGGCATTTGTGACAGCAGGTACCTTGGGTGATGGACAGGGAGGAGAAGTAACCGTCAAAGCAAAAGACTCTGTGGAATTAATTGGCAGGTCAGCTAAGAAAGTAGACCCCTCTATTGCGGAAACAACAATTGGTTCGGATGATGCATACCGATTAATTTTCCCATTTCTCGAAAATTCTCCATCTCCTAGTGGCATAATTACTGGAACAGCAGGTAATGGAAAGGGCAGTGACTTAACTATTAATACTGGACGGTTATCAATCCAGGATGGAGCACAAGCGTCAGTTTCTACTGTTGGTGCAGGAGATGGAGGAAGCTTAATTGTTGAAGCATCTTCAATAGAGTTAATCGGAATTTCACAACAAAACTTAGAACCTAACGATGACATACTTAATCAAAGTTTGTTAACTAGCGCCGTTGGTTCAAGCTCTACTGGAAAAGGTGGGGATATCAAAGTGAAAACGGACTCTTTGACTGTCACTAATGAAGCTAAAGTAACTGTGAGCAATGGAAGTTCTTTAGGAAATGCAGGTGATTTAAACATTGAAGCTAATGTGATTCGTTTGGAAAATCAAGGAGAGTTAAGAGCGACCACAGTATCAGGTACTGGTGGAAACATAAAACTCTCAGACTTAAATTTATTACTAATCCGCGATCGTAGTCTCATATCTGCTGAAGCTCTCAACGATGCAAATGGCGGTAATATCACAATCAATGCCAAAGATGGCTTTATCGTAGCTGTACCGAGAGAAAATAGTGACATCGTTGCCAAAGCTGCTCAGGGTAGAGGCGGTCAGATTGAAATCCGAGCCACGGGTATTTATGGGTTTGAGAACTATGACCGCAATCGAGGTAATAGATACTTTAGCAACATCAGTGACATTAACGCCAGTTCTGAGACGGGATCTCAGTTGGACGGCACTGTTGAGCTAATCACACCTGATGTTGACCCAAACAGTGGTTTAGTTGAACTACCAACAATACCAGTTGACACCGAAGTAGCCCAAGGCTGTTATAGTCCTGGTTATGCTCAAAGCTCTTTTGTGATCACCGGACGAGGTGGTTTACCAGCAAACCCCAAAGATATTCTTACTCCTGATGCAACCCAAATAGATTGGGTATCTCTTAAACCCAGCAATCATAACCGTTCTCTACCACCTGTAAGCATTAAACCAGCTACCTCCATTCCCAAACGCATTGTTGAAGCCACAGGTGCAATGCTAAACCCTAAAGGTCAGGTAATCCTCAGTGCTAATTCATCCAATCTTACTTCCCATACTTCCAGAAATAAGCCAATTCAGTGTCATGGTAGCTAAAGTTACTCAGACTTTTACTGTGTTCTGCTTGCTGATATTCTTCAACAGTATCACAACTACACCCAGCAAGGCGCAGATACCCCAAAATAATTCTCCCTCACTCCCGCCACTCCCGCCCCCACAGGATGTCCAACCACCTTCGCCCTCTCCTTTACCAGCACCACCCTCTCCTTTACCGCAACTACCTCCACCATCCGAACTACTCCAACCTTCTCAACCACTACCTACGCCAGATCAACCACTCCCTGAAATACTACAAACTTTCACTGTTAAACAATTTGAAGTGATTGGCAACACAGTATTTAGCCAAAAAAAGTTGACTGAGGTACTTGCTGAATTTACCAACAAACCCATCACTTTTGCAGATTTATTAGAAGTTCGTTCTAAAATTACCGAATTGTACATTCAAGAAGGATACATTAGTTCTGGAGCTTATATTCCTGAACAAACTCTCACAGATGGTGTTGTGCAAATTGAGGTAATTGAGGGTGAATTAGAAGATATCCAAATCACTGGAACTAAGCGACTCAACCCAAATTATATTCGCAGTCGTATAGCTAATAACGCTTCTACCCCATTAAATCAAAATCGCTTATTGGAGTCTTTGCAACTATTACAAATCAATCCGTTAATTCAAAACTTGTCTGCTGAATTGTCTGCTGGCTCACGTACTGGTGCTAGTTTGCTGAGTATCGAGGTAACAGAGGCAGATACATTCAATACACAAATAATACTAGATAATGGTCGTTCCCCTAGTGTTGGTAGCTTCCGACGGCAACTACAAGTTAACGAAGCCAACTTACTAGGATTTGGAGATAGTATATCGTTAGCATATAGTAATACTGACGGTAGTAATACCATAGATGCTAGCTACAGCTTACCCCTCAATCCCCGCAATGGCACTCTTACTTTCAGCTATGGCACTACATCAGCCAATATCATTGAACGTCCTTTTAATACACTAGATATTGAATCAGCTTCCCAAAATTACGAACTCACATTTCGCCAGCCGCTAGTCCAAACTCCCAGCCAAGAATTTGCCCTTGGAATAACCGCTTCTCGTAGAGACAGTGATATTTCTTCTTCTGTGTTTGAACAGCAGGATGCTCCCCTTTCTCTACTTTCACCAGGATCTGATGCAGACGGAAATACTCGTGTATCTGCTTTGCGATTCTTTCAAGACTGGACTTCCCGCAACAGCCAAGAAGTAATTGCCGTTCGCTCTCAATTTAGTTTGGGTATTGGTGCATTCAATGCCACAATTAATGATACCGAGCCTGATAGCCGCTTTTTTTCTTGGAGAGGACAAGCCCAGTGGGTACGCCTGTTAGCTCCTGATACCCTGCTGTTAATTCGTGGCAATGTGCAACTAGCTTCCACTACGCTTTTAGCTTCAGAGCAATTTGGTTTAGGTGGTATAAATAGTATCCGGGGATACCGTCAAGACTTTCTGTTAAAAGATAATGGCGCTCTTGCTTCTGCTGAACTGCGATTACCGATTCTGCGTGTACCACAGTGGGATGGAGTGATGCAAGTTACTCCCTTTGTTGATATTGGTACTGCTTGGAGTGATTCATCAAGTAGGGATGAAAATGATACTAATACCTTAGCTTCTGTTGGTTTAGGCTTACGTTGGTTACAGGGTAATAACTTTACTGCTGCTATTGAGTGGGGTATTCCTTTGGTTGATGTTGATACTCAAGGCAATACATGGCAGGAAAATGGTTTGTATTTTTTTGTACAATATAATCCGTTTTGATTTCAAAAATTAAAATTTAGGAATTTATATGAAATTTTTAAAGTATTTTTTTATAGCACTATTGACTGCATTATTGTGTATATATTCATCACTTTTTTTTGATTCATCGAATTATGTAACGGCAGCATTTACACAATTTAAAATCCAAAACCCAAAATCCAAAATTCCATCATCTCTTGTTTTAGCAACAACGCCTGCTGTTAATCCAATGCAGCCTTATACCTTAGTGCAGCAAAGTCAAGCACTTTATCAAGCAGGGAAGTTTGTAGAGGCGGTGGAACTGTTAAAAAAAGCAGCCGTTGAATTTAAAGGTGCTAATGATAAGTTGAATGAAGCTATGGCTTTGAGCAACCTTTCTTTAGCCTATCAGCAACTAGGACAGTGGCAAGAGGCAACTGAAGCTATTATACAAAGTATTAATCTATTACAAATTATCAAAAATCCGGGTTCTGATCAAGAAAAAGCGCAAATTTTTGCCCAAGCATTAGATGTTCGAGGAGGACTGGAATTAGCAAGGGGACAAACTGAAGCAGCTTTGGGCAGTTGGCAAGAAGGGGCTAAAATATATCAGCAATTAAATGATACGTCGGCGCTGATTCGCAACCGCATTAATCAAGCCCAAGCAATGCAAGTTTTGGGAAATTATCTGCAAGCACATAAAACATTAATTTCCGTACAAGAAATTCTGCAAAAGCAATCGAATTCTGCTCTCAAAGCCGCAGGATTAAATAGCTTAGGGAATGTCTTGCGAACTTTGGGTTATCTAAATAAGTCGCAGGAAATTTTAGCAGAAAGTTATGCTGTTGGTCAGAAAGTAGGAGATGCGATCGCTCAAAGTAATGCTTTACTCAATTTAGGTAATACAGTCCGCGCTCAATCCTACGCGGAAGTTAGTTTAGGTAATTTAAAGAGCGTCGATAATTACACTCAAAAAGCAATCCAATACTACCAACAAGCAGCACAGATTGCACCTGTAACATCTACTGTACAGATCCAATCTCAACTTAATTTATTGAGACTACTAGTAGAACAAAAGGAATTTAGTACAGCCAAAACCTTGTCACCTCAAATTCAATCACAGATAGACAATTTACCTCCAAGTCGTACTACTGTTAATCACCGCATTAACTTTGCCCAAAGCCTGAGCAAAATAATACAGAACGATGTGCAGCCAAAAGATGTTGCTAAAATGTTAGCCCAAGCTGTGCAAATGGCTAATAATTTAAAAGACCAACGAACCGAATCTTATGCTCTTGGTACACTTGGGGAACTGTACGAACAAACCGGACAGTTCTCCCATGCCAAAAACCTTACACAGCAAGCATTGGTAAAAGCAGAATCTATTGATGCTCAAGACATTGCTTATCAATGGCATTGGCAGATGGGACGAATACTTCAAAAACAATCCGATATCCCAGCAGCAACAACAGCTTATAGTCGAGCATATAATTCCCTTAAATCCCTCCGTAATGATTTAGTTGCCATTAATCCCGATGTACAATTTTCTTTCCGCGAGAGTATAGAACCCGTTTATCGACAGTATGTTGATTTACTGTTGCAATATGAAAAAAATACAGATAAAAAGTCAGATAATCTTGTTCAAGCCCGTCAGGTAATCGAATCCCTCCAGTTAGCAGAATTAGATAACTTCTTTCGTTCGCCTTGTTTGTTACCAAGAGTTGGGATTGACGAATTAGTTAAAAATGAAAAATCTACAGCTGTTATCTATCCAATTATTTTAGATGACCGTTTAGAAATTATCACTAGATTGCCAGGGCAAGATATAATTTCCCATTACACGACAAAAATATCTAAAGATGTATTAGAAAAAACTGTAGAACAACTACAGAAAGATTTACCAGTTGCCAGTCGGGAACTTGATGTTAAGCAAAACTCACAACAGTTATATGATTGGTTAATTAGACCTAGTGAATCAGATTTAGCAAGTAAAGGGATAAAATCTTTAGTGTTTGTACTGGATGGTTATTTGCGGAATATTCCAATGGCGATTCTCTACGACAAACAGCAACAGAAATACTTGATCGAAAAGTATGCTATCTCTTTGACTCCTGGTTTACAACTTGTTGATCCCAAACCTTTACAAAATGTGCGACTAAACGCTTTAGTTGCTGGGGTTGAACAAGAACGCTTAATTGAAGGTAAAACTTTTTCCGAACTTTCAAACGTGACAGAGGAATTAAAACAAATCCAGTCTGAAGTTCAAACAAGTAAAGAACTTTTCAATCAAGAGTTTACTAAAACTAACTTGCAAAAAGAAATTCAATCTAATCCCTTTTCAGTAGTGCATTTAGCGACTCACGGACAATTTAGTTCAGACGTAGAACAAACTTATATTCTCACTTGGGATGAGCTACTGAAGGTCAAAGAGTTAGATAGTTTACTACGAGCTAGGGGTGACAATAGACCAGAATCTATAGAATTACTCGTCCTTAGTGCCTGTAAAACCGCTCAAGGAGACAAACGTGCTGCTTTGGGATTAGCTGGAGTAGCAGTACGGGCGGGCGCACGTAGTACCATAGCAACTTTGTGGACGGTAGACGATGAATCTACTAGCAAATTTATGGGTGAATTATACCGACAGTTGGATGCTGGAGTTAGTAAAGCCGAAGCTTTGCAACGCGCCCAGCTTGCGATTCTAGCTAAAGAAAAGCGTCCATATTTTTGGGCACCTTATGTTCTTGTAGGTAATTGGTTGTAAAGGAATTATTGAATAATGTTGACTGTTAACTTTTGAGTGTCAACCGTCAACAACTCCATGAAGCGATTATGCAACAAATGTTTGTTTCAATTTATGTACTTTTATAACAACTTGTGGAATTCTCTGAGTTTTGACTCAGAGAAGTAACAGAGGTTTTCAGGAATTAAACTGATTAATTTCTATGTGGGCATTGCCAGTTATACCAGGAGGAATTGCTGTGGACAAGCAAGGTCTATACTTAACAGCGTTTCA
>JBGTMK010000328.1:0-30176 GCA_041743605.1 Nostoc sp. | reverse complement strand
AATATGAAAAACGCCCTAAAATAGCTTACTGCTAATTTATGAGGGCGGGGAGTGGGGAGTGGGGAAGAGGCAGGGGAGCAGGGGGCAAGGGGGAGAACATTGGTGTCAACTTAACGTGAAATCGCTCGTCCGCAGGGAATTGAAATTCCCGTCTCATAGCTAAAGTCATCTGAAGATGACTAAATATTGCCAAAAATCTCCAGTCTACTTCAGTAGACTTCAGTTATTAGCCCGAAAATTTATTTCCGGGCGGGCATGGAAGCCAACAGATAAGCTATTTCCAGCTTATAGTTGACACCTATGGGGGGAGAATAACTAATAACTAATGACAAATGACTAATGACTAATTAGACATTTAGCGGCTGTTTATTCTCGGCTGAATAACTGTTGCGATCGCTAATTACAAACTCCGTGATTGATTCTTTACCTGTAATCAATCTTGCTCCGCGATTACGGGTAAAGTAATTCCACGCCCACTGAATCATTACTACTAATTTGTTGTCAAATTCAATTAAGAAGTAGATGTGAATCACCAGCCAAAATAGCCATGCAAAGAAACCTTTCAGCTTCATAAAGCCCAAATCGACTACAGCAGAATTGTGCCCAATCATCGCTAAACTACCATGATCTGTATAAGCAAAAGGCGGTAAAGTCTTACCTGCAAGCCGCTGTTGAACTAATGTTGCTACATATTCACCTTCTTGCTTGGCTACAGGTGCAACACCAGGTAGGGGTTTACCATTTTGATGAGAAAAGTTTGCTAAGTCGCCAACTACAAAAATATTGGGATGTCCCTTAATACTCAAGTCGGGTTCAACAATAATCCTTCCAGCGCGATCGCACTCTGCACCTGTGTGTTCTGCTAGCACTTTACCCATTGCCGAAGCTTTCACACCTGCTGCCCATAATACCGTTTTTGAGGCAATCTCTTTAACTTCATCGCCTTGTTTGAGGGTAACAACATCATTTTCAATATTCGTTACCAATGTTTTTGTCTGGACAATTACCCCCAACCGCGTCAGGGATGCTTCCGCTTCTTGTGATAACTCTGGTGCAAAGGGTGGCAGAATCCGATCCAAACCTTCTAATAGCAAAATCTTGGCTTCTGAGGTGTCGATGTTGCGGAAGTCTTCTTTGAGGGTTTGATTTGCTAATTCTGCGATCGCGCCCGCCAATTCTACACCTGTTGGGCCACCACCCACAATTACAAAAGTTAACCAAGCACGGCGTTTTTCTGGATCGGTTTCTTTTTCTGCGGCTTCAAACGCCGAAAAAATCCGGCTACGCATTTCTATAGCATCTTCTACAGTTTTCAAGCCGGGGGCGAATTCTTCCCAGTTATCTTTGCCAAAGTAGGAATGCTTCGCACCTGTGGCAACAATTAACGTATCGTAAGCTATTGCTTCATCGCCCACAATCACTTTTTGCGCTTCTGGATCAATATTATTCACCTCTCCCAGCAGCACTTTCGTATTCTTGCTCTTGCTGAGTACGGAACGCAACGGTGAGGAAATATCCGCAGGAGATAGCGCACCTGTGGCGACTTGGTATAGGAGGGGTTGAAATAGATGAAAGTTACGTTTATCAATCAGAGTAACGTTTACGGCTGCCTTGGCGAGTGTTTTTGCCGCATACAGTCCACCAAAACCACCGCCAACAATAACTACTTGATGTGGTGGATTATTGTCAAGTGAATTTACCATAAGAAATATTATCCGGGATGCCGACTATTGTAACTATTCTTAACAAATTTGTATCAAACTTGTCATCATATATTTTGTGTTTATTTTTACATTTGAAGAATGATTTAAGTAATCAAAACTACAGGATTAACAGAACTTTTCTAGATGGATGCTCAGTTAATAAGATTTGGCAATATTTGAATTACTTTTTGCTTATGTAAATTTATCAACCATAAATGTAGGCTTTATGCAAGTTTACTCAGAACCAGTTGATTCTGGTGTTTGTGTCAAACGTGGTGAATGAATTCGCCGCCAACGAGTAAAACCATAAACAAGGGCAGCAAAAATTAACAAATAGGGGCTGTAAACAATTAACCAAATACCCAGCTTGAGTAAGCCAACCGAAAATGAACTAAGGGAGTGGGTAGATTTGTTCCAAGTCTCCTGAACTTGCAAACCCAAGGCAGGTTGTGAACTGGTGCTAGAAACTGCTGCTTCTAGGTTCAACGTAATTGTGGAATATGCAACTTGATTTTGTAGGCTTTTGAGTTGAGCATTAATTTGTTCTATTGTTTGTCTAACATTACTCAGTTCTTGGGCAACACTAAGCACATCTCTAACAGAACCCGCCCGATCCATAATTTTTTGCAAATTGGCTTCAGTTTTTTGCAAATTGGTTAATCTGGCTTGGAAATCCACCAAGCGATCGCCTACATCTTCGGCAGTGATATTACGGCTTTCGACAGTGCCCAATTTAGCTAGTTGTTCTAGGGTAGGTTCTAGCAAGTTTTCTGGTATCCGCAATTGGATTGTTGCTGTGTGACGCGGGTTGTCACTTTTGGGTTGTTGTTGTTTCAACCCGATTAAATCCCCTTGCTGTTTATTGATAATTTGCGAAACAGCATCAACAGTCTGATCTACAGAGTTAACAGTCAAAGAGATTGCCGCTTTTTTTATGAGTTGGGGACGAGAACGAACTATTGATGAAACTTCCGCTTTTTGAGAAATACTGCTTTCACCAGCCGGTGCAGATGCTCGATTTGCCATCCCATCGGCGGCCATTTGAGGTAAAGCCGAATTTGTTGAGCGTTCGGAAGAAGCGCAACTGGTGAAAATCACCCCTCCTAATAATGCACTCACAAATAAAGCAGATGTGCGTGGGAATTTAGTCAAAGTATGCATAATCTACCCCTAGATAGATGAAGTTAACCCCAGTATTACTGAAGAAAAACTCAAAGCCTGTATTGTTGCGATTTATGTAACAGGGTTAGTCATTATTCTCTGGCACTTTCAGCAGCCTGTCTCAATGCTAAAAAAGCTTCTTTTAGAGGTTGGCTAACAGCACTGTCTGGTTCTGTTAGCACTAGCTGTTGGTAGGCTGACAAAAATTGCGATACCTTCGGTGAGCTGCGCTAACGCAGCCGATGGAACAAATGCAGAAAGTGACGTACAAAACTGATACAATCCAAAACCACAATTTCTATATATCTAATACTTGTGCTGTAAACGAGAAGGTTTGTTTTCCTATTTCTATTCCTTCCTGATGTTCATTTATAACACTAGTCTTCCAGTTTTCAATGTTTACAATATCACCCTTATCTAATTGAGGATTAAAGTTATAAGTATCTATTGATGGTTTTGTTGAGAATAATCCGCCATTCTTTCTCGGTAAGGCGATAGACTTGAACAAAAGTGTATCACAGGCTACTATTGTTTGGCGATCGCTACGCCCGCCGAACGCGAGTGCGTCTCGTAGAGAAGGCATCGCAAAACTTTTCGGTCTACTGAAACTGAGTAACTTTACTTGCTTGAGATAAAGAAGTTAGGCGATTATTGCCGTCGTAAACACTCCCCCTGAGTTCAAACGGATAAATTCAATGATTGACAGTTCATCTGTGTTACTCGATTTGAGGTAAAATCGTAAGTCTGCCAATTAATGACAATGCTTGCTGACAGGAGATGCTTCTATGGCCCGGATGTATTATGACGAAGATGCCAATTTAGACCTTTTGGCTGGAAAAACTATTGCTATCATTGGCTATGGTTCTCAAGGTCATGCCCACGCTCTCAATCTCAAAGATAGTGGTTTGAATGTGATTGTGGGACTATATCCGGGTAGTAAGTCAGTTGCAAAAGCTGAAGCAGCTGGTTTAACTGTAAAAAATGTTGCAGATGCCGCTAATGCTGCTGACTTCATCATGATTTTGTTACCTGATGAAGTCCAAAAAACGATTTACAAAAACGAGATTGAACCCAATCTAGAAGAAGGGAATGTATTAGCTTTTGCCCACGGCTTCAATATTCACTTTGGGCAAGTTGTACCACCAGATAACGTAGACGTGGTGATGGTTGCACCAAAAGGGCCGGGGCATTTGGTACGCCGGACTTATGAAGGTGGTGAAGGTGTACCAGCATTGTTTGCAGTTTATCAAGATGCTACTGGTCAGGCACGCGATCGCGCCATGTCTTACGCTAAAGGTATCGGTGGGACTCGCGCTGGCGTTCTCGAAACTACTTTCCGCGAAGAAACCGAAACCGATTTATTTGGCGAACAAGCGGTATTGTGCGGTGGTTTGAGTGCTTTAATCAAAGCCGGATTTGAAACTTTGGTAGAAGCTGGCTATCAACCAGAATTGGCTTATTTTGAATGTCTGCATGAAGTCAAGCTGATTGTTGACTTGGTTGTGGAAGGTGGTTTAGCTAAAATGCGCGACAGCATTTCTAACACTGCTGAATATGGCGATTATACCCGTGGGCCAAGGATTGTTACCGAACAAACCAAAGCTGAAATGCAGAAGATTCTCAGCGAAATTCAATCTGGGCAATTTGCACGAGAATTCGTTCTCGAAAACCAAGCTGGTAAACCAGGATTTACCGCCATGCGTCGTAAAGAATCTGAACACAAAATTGAAGAAGTTGGTAAAGATTTACGCGCTATGTTTAGCTGGTTGAAAAAGGCTTAATAAAAGAATGTAGAGACGCGAAATTGTACTTTGTCTCGCAGTGCTAACGCGTCTCTACAACAGTTGATGCTCCCAGTATTTTGAAAAACTATACTTCTCAAAATATAGTAGTTCTCAATTGCATGAAATACAGACCTAACCCCCAGCCTCTTCCCTGCAAGGAAAGTAAGACTTAAAGCCTCTCTCCTTGTAGGAGAGAGGTTTGGAGAGAGGTCAAAATGTATTGCTTCCATTCGAGAACCGCTATAGATGTGGTTTAACAAACATTATTTGCTTTTAGTTTTGAGATAATCTGCAATATACTCTCCATAAGTATCACGCAACATTTGTTCCCGAAATTTGAATCCTAATGTTTTCCCTCGACAAGATAGAGATCCACACAAACATCGGCGGACAGCAATTGATTCATATTCAGTGGTTTCGTAGTCCCAGGTAATCTCCTCACCTATTTCGATATTCCCTAAAGCAACGAAGTCATATCCTCCAAACTGATTGTTTCTTACCCCAGTATTTGGATCACAAGAATGGTTAATGACGACAGCAGGCTCGTCTAGGTTGACATACAAATTAAAATCCATCTGAAAGGAATAAATTGTTCGTTCGGGAACTTCTTCAATTGAAATACCCACCACGACAGTTTCCCCTTGGAAAAATTTTTGTCTAGCAAATACTCCTCGTCCTTTTCCTGTTTGTTGAATCGTGATACGAGAATTTAGCTTTGAAGCTGAAATTACCTCTATTGTACTCATAAAAAAAGAACCATTTTATTTAAAGAAACTTGGCTTAATTAGAGTTAAATCTACTATGTAAAGTGATTTTTTGTAAAGTAAATTTTTCTAATTTTACTGCTGCTTTTATAGCAAAATAAGTTTCAAATATATTTCAAGTATATTTTTTGAATTCATGCATATTTGCAAGATTTTATGCTCTACAAAATTTAAATTCTCACTTCAGGCTGAACTACACTTTTTAGACTGAAGTATCAAATGTTTGGCTGGATTTCAGGCATTTAACCTTAATTTTTCGATACTTTTAAACAAAGAGATTGAAAAGCAATATGCTTGGGCAAAGGAGAATCTTAGGTTGAGTTTAGGAACGAAACCCAACCTAAGAAGTTTATGGTTCTAATAAGTTAATAGTCCGTTAACTGCTCTGTACCTCAACTTTTGCTTCCGCTTCCGGCTCAATTTTTTGAGGGATTTGACTTAGAAACAGAGCAACTAAGACAAGAATTGCACCAATGAAACCGCGTATTCCCAGATGTTCTCCAAGTAGCCAAAACGAGAAAATTGTGGCGAACAATGGCTCAAGTGTATAGAGTAAGGCGGTTTCGTCAGATGAAACCCATTGCTGTGCTAATGTTTGAAGCCAGATGACAGCAGCCGTCGCCAACAGCCCTAAGTAGAGAATCGCTCCCCAGTGCTGGCGAATTGCCTCAAATTCGTTAAGGATTTGTGTGTTATTCCAGAGTACCCCTACTAACGCAATGAACAAAAGTTGAACACTCGTGAGCGTTAAAGTGGGGTGACGGGAGGCGACTCGCTCTAAAAAAAGTATGTATGCTGCATAGACAAAAGCATCAACAAACATCAACACATCGCCAATTCCTAGTTCTCCCCCTTCCCAAAACATCACGCCAATACCAATCACAGCTACTCCAGCAGCTAGGAAACTTCTTAACAGCACGCGTTGACCACTCAGCCATCCTAGTAGGGGGACGATGAGTGCGTTCAAACTGCCAATGAATGCCGCCCGGTTTGCTGGTATCGTCTTGAGTGCAACTGTTTCTATAGCTAAGAAAAAGAAAAGCAAAAGCCCTAGCACTGTACCATCACGAAATAAAAGTGCATTAATATTACGTAAATTTAAGGTAAAAACCCCTGCCGCTATGACAAAGCGGCTGACAATCAATGCACTTGGTGAAAGACTAGTAACGATGTCTTTAGTCAATGGAAAGGTTGTAGCGCTAATTACATTAACAAGGATAAGCAGTATTATTCCTTTTAAATGTAATGAATTTTTAGTTTCCATTAAACTAATTGATTGAATAATGTTTCTTTACATCCATAGAGAATGCGATCGCATAAAGAATATTGGTTTTCCTTTGTCCAGTCAGTGCCTTCAGAATCTAGGATTTTTATTTGAGGAAATTCTACTAATCCGATTTTCATGCCTTTTTCCACATTGCAATTAAAAGGTAAAGGAAGTTTGCACTAATCCAATCCCAACTGTACCATTCACTGTGCTATTGAAGTTAACTAAGCTAATCGGCATTTAAGTTGCATAAAAGCAGGGATAGAGCCGCTTACTACAAGCGAATCATTCTGGAAAAATGAATGACTATTAGCTTAGTACACTGGGAAAGAGCGCACGACAAAACCGAACACAATCCAAAAACTTTCCTTCGTTATTCCATTGTCAATAAGGCTGAAGAGATTGCACAATCATATAACAATAAATTTTTAGACATAACACAACTGGGCAACAAATTAAAAACTAGCAGAGTGCCTTTAGCTTTCAAAATATTTTTGGTTTAACTGCGATCGCTAATCTGAAAATTCAACTTTTCAATAAAGTATACCGTATTTTAATAGATACTGATCCTAAGACAACTACGGTCACGTAAGTATCTCATCAGTGGGTATTTTGCAGCACTGAACATTTTTGCAGAGATTACAAAGAAATATTCGGTGATTTAATATCAGAAATCTTACAAAATTGCAACTAAATAGAGAAGCATACGGCGATGCCTTCACAATAGGCATCGCGGATTTTAGATTTAATTGATCTAAAATCCCAAATCGATTTAACGATTTACCGCCGCAGCTTCTCGTGCTGCTGCTGCTTGATCTGGGTGAATACCCAAGCGGGTGAGATTGATGCGACCTTTGTTATCAATTTCGCGCACTTTGATAATTACTTCATCGCCCACCGCTACTTCATCCTCAACTTTGCCAACGCGGTAGTCAGCTAGTTGAGAAATGTGGATCATGCCTTCTTTCCCAGGCAAAAATTCCACAAATGCACCTATCGGTATAATCCGAGTAATGCGTCCTGCATAGACATCCCCTTCGTGCAACTTGCGGGTCATGCCTTGGATGATATTTCTAGCTCTCTTGGCCTTGTTCTCATCCACAGCAGAAATTGTCACGGTGCCATCATCTTCGATGTCAATTTTTGCACCAGTTTCCTCTGTGATCCCCTTAATAGTCTTGCCTCCAGGCCCGATGATCAGACCAATCATGTCTGAATCAATCTTGATTGTTAACAGACGTGGGGCATAAGGTGAGGTTTCAGTCCGCGGCGTGTCAATACAGGCGAGCATTTTCTCCAGAATATGCAATCGGGCTGCTTTGGCTTGGTGGACGGCTTGGGCTATCACCTCCAAAGACAAACCGGAGATTTTCATATCCATTTGCAAGGCGGTAATCCCGGTATCCGTCCCGGCAACTTTGAAGTCCATGTCGCCCAAAAAGTCTTCAATACCTTGGATATCGGTCAGGACTCGTACTTCGTCCCCTTCCTTAATCAGACCCATTGCCGCGCCACTGACGGGTTTGAGAATTGGTACACCAGCATCCATTAGGGCGAGGGTGGAACCGCAGACTGAACCCATTGAGGTGGAACCGTTGGAAGAAAGTACTTCCGAGACGATGCGAATCACGTAGGGAAATTGTTCTTTTGACGGTAGCACAGGTAAGAGCGCTCGTTCTGCCAATGCCCCGTGACCAATTTCACGCCTTCCTGGAGAACGCATTGGCTTGGTTTCTCCGACTGAGAACGGCGGGAAGTTGTAATGATGCAGGTAACGCTTGTGCTGATCTAGCTGCATGTCATCGTTGAGGTTTTGAGCATCTCCAGGTGTACCCAGAGTACAGGTGGATAATACCTGAGTTAGTTCCCGGTTAAATAAACCGCTGCCGTGGACTCGCTTTGGTAAGACATCAACTAAACAAGAAACCGGACGCACTTGATCAAGTTTACGACCATCAACGCGGACGTTATCTTCGATGATTTGTCGCCGCATGAAGTGTTTGGTAATATCTTTAAAAGTGTTACCAAGTGCCTTCTTATTTGCAGTTGCGGCAACTCGAATGGGGTCTTCTTCTGGCAGTTCGCTAATCGTCGCAGCAATTTCATCCTTGACGACATCTAAAGCTGCATCGCGTTCGGGCTTGGTGAAACTAAATTGCGACAGAATTTTCTTAATCTGACCGTTGGCGCGATCGCGGATATAATTTTCTAGCGTCTGGTCTACTTCTGGTGGTGCTTCTTGCACTATTACCAGACCCAGTTCTGCTAATAAATCTTGCTGCGCTTTGATTAAGTCCCGCACTGCTTCATAACCAAAGTCAATCGCCTCAAGAATATCTCGCTCTGGCAATTGATTGGCTCCCGCTTCCACCATGATCACGCCATGTGGTGAACCTGCTACTACCAGATCCAAGTCTCCAGCTTCAGTTTCGGCATAAGTGGGGTTAATGATGAAATCATCTCCCACTAAACCAACCCGCACTGCTGCCATTGGCCCATTAAAAGGGATTTGAGCAATCAGGGTAGCGATAGAAGCACCTGTAACTGCTAACACATCGGGTGGAACTAACTCGTCCATCGACAGCGTTAAAGCGATAATTTGTAGGTCATCCCGCAACCATGACGGGAACAAGGGACGCATGGGACGGTCTATAAGACGGCTGGTGAGAATTGTTTTTTCTGGTGGGCGACCTTCCCGCCGCATGATCCCGCCGGGAATCCTACCAGCGGCATATAGCCTTTCTTCGTAATCTACTGTAAGGGGAAGAAAATCAATGCCTTCTCTGGCTTGCGATCGCGTAGCCGTCACTAAAACGGATGTATCCCCTGATTCTATCAAAACCGATCCACCAGCCTGGGGAGCAAGTAGGCCTACTTTCAGTCGAATATCCCTTCCATCGAAGGATATTGACTTGTCAACTTCTGCCATTCAGTTTTTTTTCCTTCTCTTTCGCTATTCTCTTTCTGTGGCAATCCTAACATTTATGCCCTATGGCTGACTTCTGGTACATACAAAGATAGACAAGTCATTCAAAACAAAGCGCGATACATCATCAACGCATCTACCATCTGCCCATTCTCTAGCTTCGCCGCACCTGGAATTCGCCCAATAATCTCAAATCCCAACGACTGCCAAAGTGTAATTGAAGGTATATTAGTCTCAAAGACCAAATTAAACATTACTGCTTCGTAGCCGAGGTTTGCTGCGATCGAAAGCATAGCCTCTCCCATGAACCGCCCTATACCCTGACCTCGCAACCCTGGTTGTACAATAAAACCAGCATTGCAAATATGGCTACACCGACCGGGAAAGTTTGGCTTTAAATAAAATGCCCCTAATATTTCTTTTGTCTCGTGTGTAGGATCTACAACAGATGTCCTGACAACAAAGGCATCTTTGCTTAACCAGTAAGCTGAAAATTCTGCCTGAGATAAAGGTTGCTTTTGCGGATAGGTTTTACCTTCAACAATTACAACATTGAGTAATGCTCTTACAACCTCATGCTCTTGAGGATGTATATAATCTAGTTCCACTAATATTCCATTTTTTAAAACTTTAATTAGGGGAAATTTCATTATTAACAATGTTTATGTGGAATAATTACTGAAATATTTATTATATGGAAAGTTTGGTCAATAAATCTTCTTGAGAAGATGCAAAGAGTAGAATAGGTGCGATTTTAATTCTAGAGTTTTGGGAAAATCTGAGTAGTTAGCAAATGGCGATTTTACACTGTAATTGGTTACTAAGAAATCAACATAGTCGTTTATTTATTTGGGGGGAAACTTGGCGATCGCCACGAGTAAATTCCGAGTCTAGTGGATCTGGAGATATAGCACTACATCCATTGGCAATGACATCGGTTGAGTTGAGTGAGTGGTTGCGTTCCCAGAACATGGCAATTACTAACTTCATTCAAAAACCCCAAGTAGCCATCGCAACTACTGGGCGATCGCGCAAAGCCGCCAGTGCCGCCGAGATAAGTTTGCCAAAGCACTCCCAAATCATTGCCCTACCAACTTATATCCCAGACGACAGCGGCGAGGGAACAACAGCGATTTTCCCTGTACATTCTGCCAGCTTGGGGGAAAATACAGACTCCCCGCAATATTTACAACCGTGGCAAATTGAGGGTTTTTGTCTCAACCCCAGCGAAGCAATAAAATTTCTCGCTGCTGTTCCTTTAAATGCTGCTAAAGGTGAAGATGCCTTTTTGGGTGGAGATTTACGCTTTTGGTCGCAGGTTGCCCGATGGAGTTTAGATTTAATCTCACGGTGTAAGTTTTTACCAACAATTGACCGACAATCAGATGGTGCATTTGCTGCCAAATGGCAAGTACTTCTAGACAGTGCAGTAGATGGAACTCGCCTAGAAAAATATTCTGCGAATATGCCGTTGGTTTGTCGTACTTATCAAGAGGGAGTGGGGAGTGGGGAGTGGGGAGTGGGGGGAGATGAGGGAGCAGGGGGAGTAAGATCCTCCTCATCCCCCTCATCCTCCTTATCCCCTCACCTAGCAGTAGACTTCCCAGCCGAACCTCAAGAATTACTTTTGGGATTTCTCAACAGTACGATAGATGCCCAAGTGCGAGAAATGGTGGGTTCTCAACCTCCAATTGAAGCTAAGGCGATGTCTACGACGGGCAACGCCTACGCATCTTTACCAGCTGGGGTGCGACAGTGGTTGCAAGGCTTAACTAGTACATCTGGCACAGTCAATGCAGATGCCATTGAAGTAGAACGACTGGAAGCGGCACTGAAGGCTTGGACTATGCCGCTACAATACCAATTAACTCTTAAAACTCTATTTCGTACCTGTTTTCAACTGCGTTCTCCAGAGTTTGGCGAAACAGAGTGGACATTGGCGTATTTTTTGCAAGCGGCTGACGATCCTGAGTTTTTGGTGGATGCGGCAACTATTTGGAACAATCCAGTTGAACGATTGGTTTATGAAAATCGGACACTTGACCAACCACAAGAAACATTTTTGCGAGGTTTGGGGGTAGCTTCTCGATTGTATCCAGCGATCGCACCTAGCTTTGAAAGTGAATATCCCCAATCTTCTCGGATCACCCCCATTCAAGCTTATGAGTTTATCAAAGCTGTAGCTTGGAGGTTGGAAGATAGTGGTTTAGGAGTAATTTTGCCTCCCAGTTTAGCAAACCGTGAAGGATGGGCAAATCGTTTGGGTTTGAAAATTACTGCCGAAACCCCAAAAGGAAAGCAGGGACGTTTAGGGTTACAGAGTCTACTAAATTTCCAATGGCAATTGGCAATTGGCGGACAGACTATTTCCAAAGCTGAGTTTGATAAACTTGTGGCTTTAAATAGTCCGCTAGTGGAAATTAATGGCGAGTGGGTAGAATTGCGTCCCCAAGATATTAAAACAGCCCAAACCTTTTTTACCACTCGCAAAGACCAAATGGCGCTTTCCCTGGAAGATGCTTTGCGTCTGAGTACAGGAGATACTCAGGCAATTGAAAAGTTACCAGTGGTTAGCTTTGATGCATCTGGGGCATTGCAAGAGTTGATTGGGGCGCTGAATAATAATCAGGCGATCGCACCTTTACCCACACCAACAGGCTTCAAAGGACAGTTGCGACCCTATCAAGAACGTGGTGCGGCTTGGCTATCATTCTTAGAACGTTGGGGTTTAGGCGCGTGTCTCGCCGACGATATGGGACTCGGTAAATGTGTAGCGAATGATACTTTAGTAAATATAGATGGACTGTTACGCACAGCAGAGACAATCTGGACAACTCACGCTGGAGAAACAGAATTTGACGGCGAAGGATTTTGGGCTAACCCTACAGAGGAATTACTAGTTAATTCCATAGATGAAAAAACTGGCAAAATTGTCCAGGCTAATGTTAGGCGGTTGTATCGGCAGCAAGTCTGCGAAAAATTGCGAAAAGTCACGCTAGAAGATGGTAGCAATATCACCATCACTCATCGTCACAAGCTGCTAACAAGTAAAGGTTGGACAAATAACTTACAGGTGGGTGATTACGTTTGTGTACCAGGTAAAACGCTTTGGAATGGGCAACCACAAGACCCTGATTTAGTCAAGTTTCTTGCTTGGCAGATTGCTGAAGGGCATGAACTACCCGATGTGGGAAGAGTCACAATATCCCAAAAAGACACCAAAGTATTAGAGGATTTACTCCAGATTTGCCAACGTATTAAAGAGCGCTATAACCTCAAAATTAATAGCCGTAATATATCTACCTTCCCTAACAGAGTTTCTGCTCTTCGAGTTAACAGCCAAGCCTATCGGGAATTCTTAGAAGCTAAAGGTTATGTTTGGGGCAAGCTCTCGGCAGAAAAATCTATTCCGCCCTTCATTATGCAGGCAGACTTGGATAGTGTGCGGATATTTTTACAAAACTATTTTGATGCTGAATCTGCTGTTGTTTTGAGTATGGGAAGTATCGAAATTGCTACAGCTTCAGCTTTACTGATTCAGCAACTTTCGGCACTACTGCGTCGTTTCGGCATTTGGTTGCGAATATCGCCCAAACTGAAGTGTGCCACTAATGGAACTCGTACTTTACGCACTTACTATATTGGTGTAATTGGAGGGAATTCTGCCCGCAGATTTCTCCAAGAAATTGGTTTTAATAACTCAGAGAAACAGAGTAAGTTAGAGCAAATTTGTCAACTGGTAAGCAACACAAATATTGAAGGAATTCCTGCTTCTGATATGGTTGCCCAAAATGCCGTAACGGTAGACCCATTGCGGCATTTTGGGATGCACAACACTGTTTACATTAATGGTTCACAGCAATTTTCTAGAGATAGTTTACAGCGAGTAATAGCTGGGATGAACCGTGTTATCAGTGGAGAAGCCCAAGAACAGTATCAGCTACTAAAACCTTCCAAGTGGACAACTCAAACCCTGACAGCATATAGTAACCTAGATGTAGAACAGTTGAGCTTAACAAGACAGTCTTTGCAATGTCTTCTCGACCAAGAGGTATTTTATTGCCGGATAGAATCAATAGAGGACATAGATTATGATGGATGGGTTTATGACTTTGAAGTTAGCGAACATCATAATTTTGTAGCTAACAATATTATTTGCCATAACACTGTCCAATTCATTGCTTTTCTGCTGCACTTAAAAGAACAGGACGCACTAGAAAATCCTACACTATTAGTTTGCCCAACTTCGGTTTTAGGCAACTGGGAAAGGGAAGTCAATAAATTTGCACCAAGCCTGAAAATTTTGCAATATCACGGTGACAAACGCCCAAAAGGAAAAGCGTTTTTAGAAGCCGTGAAAAAGCACGATTTAATCGTTACCAGCTACTCACTTCTCCATCGAGATATCAAGTCATTGCAAAGTGTCTCTTGGCAGATAATAGTTTTAGATGAAGCCCAGAATGTGAAAAATCCAGAGGCGAAGCAGTCAAAAGCAGTGCGGGAATTAGAAGCGACATTTCGCATTGCATTGACGGGGACACCAGTAGAAAATAGACTGCAAGAATTATGGTCTATTTTAGATTTTCTCAATCCAGGGTATTTAGGCAATAAGCAATTTTTCCAGCGGCGGTTTGCCATGCCAATTGAAAAGTATGGTGATACGGCTTCTTTGACTCAGTTACGTTCATTAGTACAACCATTTATACTGCGGCGATTGAAAAGCGATCGCGACATCATTCAAGATTTACCAGATAAGCAAGAAATGACGGTATTTTGCGGTTTGACTGGTGAACAAGCTGCACTTTATCAACAAATTGTAGAACAATCTTTAGTAGAGATAGAATCTGCTGAGGGATTGCAACGCCGAGGGATGATTTTAGCTTTACTAATCAAACTCAAACAAATCTGCAATCACCCAGCCCAATACTTGAAACAAGCGACATTAGAGCAACATAATTCAGCTAAACTTCTGCGGCTAGAAGAAATGCTAGAAGAAGTTTTAGCAGAAGGCGATCGCGCTTTAATTTTCACACAATTTGCTGAGTGGGGTAAATTACTGAAACCCTATTTAGAAAAACAGCTAGGGCGAGAAATATTCTTTTTATATGGCAGCACCAGCAAAAAACAACGTGAGGAAATGATCGACCGTTTCCAACACGATCCTCAAGGGCCGCCAATTATGATTCTTTCTCTGAAAGCGGGTGGAGTAGGACTAAATTTAACACGAGCAAATCATGTATTCCACTTTGATAGATGGTGGAACCCAGCCGTAGAAAATCAAGCTACAGACCGAGTATTTCGGATTGGTCAAACTCGGAATGTGCAAGTACATAAATTTGTTTGCACTGGCACTTTAGAAGAAAAAATTCATGACATGATTGAAAGTAAGAAACAACTAGCAGAACAAGTTGTAGGTGCTGGTGAAGAATGGTTAACTGAAATGGATACAGACCAACTCCGCAACTTACTACTACTCGATCGCAGTGCAGTAATTGACGATGATGCAGAATAAGTTTGTAGTAAGGACTTTAGTCCTTGAATTGATAGCTAAATCGCTCACTACCAACTCGCAAAAATTGGTGCAGCAGACTAGTAAATTTTTAAATCGATTATGACTAATTACACATTACAAGCAAGTCGAGAATGGTGGTCACAACAATGGCTAGATTTACTAGATTCATATCGCTTTAAAAAGCGTTTAGAACGTGCGAGAAACTATGCTCGTCAAGGAAATGTTCTCAGTATCGAATTTAAAGGTGCAAAAGTATTAGCTAGGGTGCAAGGTAGTGAAATCGAACCCTATAAAGTTTCTCTTTCTCTTGAACCATTTACTGATGAACAGTGGGGTTATGTAATTGAAACCATGTCCCAAAGGGCAATTTTTGCTGCCAAGCTACTAGCAGGAGAAATGCCACAAAATATAGAAGAAGTCTTCACAGCAAATGGTCTTTCGATATTTCCGTTTACCCTTGCTGATGTCCAGAGTAAATGCTCTTGTCCTGATAAAGCAAATCCCTGTAAACATATTGGTGCGATCTACTATCAGTTAGGCGATCGCTTCAGTGAAGACCCCTTTGTACTATTTCAATTGCGTGGACGTACCAAAGAGCAAATTATTAGCGATTTACGTCAATTACGTAGCGCTAAGATTGAAACCCCTGCCACAGAAAAGCTTGATGTTCAACAGTCAATTCCTAATACCAAGTATTCGGTAAAAATTGACTCTTTCTGGCAATATAATGAGCCACTGGAGTCATCTCTGGTAGTGATTGTGCCCTCCAGCAGCGAAACGATATTAGATGTACTTGAAGCGATTCCCCTAGCAAAAGAAGAGGAAAATGCAGTAAATTCTACATCGAGTGATGTGGTAATGAAATATTTGAATACAGTTTACAGAGATGTAAGCCAGAAAGCTGTTTTAGCAGCGATGAATGTGGGAGGAAGTTGAGACTAATTCGTAATTCGTAATTCGTAATTCGTAATTCGTAATTAAGCTGTTCGTCATCTAGTTTTAAACCGCAATCTAGGACAGCAAACGAGTTCAGGCGCTAAATTATCAAATTTAGATGCGTGTCAACTTAGCTGTAAACAGTTGAACTTGGGGGAAAGTTTCGCCTGTTGCATATCCCATTGACAACCCGTCTTTAAGTGATAAACCGAACCATCCTCAAAAAATTCCACTTCCCATCGTTCACCAGCCATCGCCACATTTACCATAATAGTTTCATCCCGATGATGGGCTAAGGTGTAACTAATTTTAGTTTGTTCCAATTGATTTAGAAAAGTAACTATAGCAGTCCTAAATCATTCATGAAAAATTAGATCCTCGACTTCTCAAAGAAGTCGGGTATCTGGACAACGCAAATTTTCACAACTCATTTAGGATTGCTATAGTTTGCCAAATCCATGATTATTCATGAGTATCCATTAATTACATCAATAAATTATTCCTGAGAATTACTTCCTCTTTCTTCACTATCATCAGGTAAATCAATTTTTGGTTGTCCATAATTAGCCAAAGTCACCCCTTCTTCTAAAAATACAGCAGAGTATTTGCTCAACCCAATACGCTGTGCAGAATAAATTCCAGAATGACCAGAAAATAGATAGCTTACTACACAGCCAATAGCAATAAATACCCCTGATTCCAGACCAAATAATTCAATTCCCATTAAGGTTGATGCTAAAGGTGTATTTGCTGCACCCGCAAACACACCCACAAATCCCATTCCTGCTAACAGTGGTGCAGGTAATGCTAAAAGCAACGATAAAGCATTACCTAAAGTTGCACCAATAAAAAACAAAGGTGTCACTTCTCCACCCTTAAAACCTGCTCCTAAAGTTAAAGCAGTCATACCTAATTTGGCTGCAAAATCCCAAGGAGGTAGCTGAGTGTAGAAAGAATCAACGATTGTTGGGATACCAAGCCCGATATACTTGGTTGTTCCACTCAACCCAACAATTGCTGCTATTATCGCACCACCTATCAGAGGACGCATTGGAGGATAAGATATCTTGGTTTTAAAGAAGTGACTAATTTTGTAAGTTATTTTAGCAAAAAATCTTGCGACTATTCCAAAGATTATACCTGCAAGAATTGCAGAAATTAGTCCCCAAATTGTGAGCGTCGGTATTAACGGAGCGTGTCGGTATGCGGTATGATGTAAACCTAATACTAAGGTGACTTGATTCCCTACAATCGCAGCAATCAAAGAAGGAAAAAGAGCATCATAATGAATCTTCCCAATCGCTAAAACTTCCAGACCAAATACGGTTCCAGCTAAGGGAGTACCGAAAACTGAAGCGAATCCTCCACTGATACCTGCCGTTAACAAAATTCGCCGATTAGCTCCTTTAAAATACAGTATTTTAGTCACCTGATCTGCCAAAGAAGCACCCATTTGTAATGCTGTACCTTCACGACCGGCTGATCCACCAAAAAAATGGGTGAGGTTTGTTCCTAGTAAAACAAGAGGAGCCATGCGGAAGGGAATAATGTTTTTTGGGTTATGGATTTCTTCAAGTAAAAGGTTATTTCCAGCTTCTACAGTTTGACCAAATTGATGATAAATCCAACCACTTAAGAAGCCGCCAAGGGGAAGGAAGGCGATAATCCACCGATGTGATTCTCGCCAATCAGTTGCCCATTCCAATGATGCTAAAAGAGCCGCAGAAGCCATTCCAGCAAGAATGCCAACTACAAGAGAGATGGGCAGCCATTTGATTAGATGGGGTAAGGCAATAAAAGGTTCAAATTGACGTAGTTGTTTCATATTAATTCGTAATGATGCTACTGCGCCGCTAACGTAATTCGTAATTAAATTGAGTTGGGTTCACGGTTTTCTAGCAAGATTACAGGTATTGGGCTGGCTTCTAAGACTGCTTGTGATACTGAGCCAATCAGCACTTGTTCCCAAGGTTGATGTCCGCGTTTTCCCATGACGATCGCAGTGACAGAATACTCTTTAGCAATGCGAATAATCTCTTCTGGAATCACACCTGTAACAGTCAAAAATTCATACCTGATATCAGATAACAACTGTTTGCTTTGTTCTTCTATTTTTTGGATGTCTTGCTGGTTTGAGGTGTTAGCTACATGCAAGACGATCGCTTCCCCATTACTGCGGCGTGCTAAATCTGCGACTTTGGTTAAAACTTCCGTGGCTAAACTCGATGTATCTACGGCTGCCAGCAATACTGTACGAGTAGCAACTGTTACCTTGGTCGGGTCAACTTCGCCTTTTGTGAGCAATTTCGGGGCAAAAGTCATGGTTGCCCACGCTCCTAACGGTGCAGTGATTAAAATTGAGAGAGCTGCGATCGCTAAAATTATCTCACCTCCGGCAATTCCTTGGGAGAGGGGTATTGCCCCAATAGCAGCTTGGACTGTAGCTTTTGCTGAGTTTCCTGGGAGCAAAAATAATTTTTCGCGCCAATTCCAATTACTACCCAAGGTTGAGAGATACCAGCCAAACATTCGACCAATGAGTAAACCGATTGCCAGAATTGAAATACCAGGTAACAGAATCTTTTCTAATACTTGCAGTTGAATAGTTGCCCCTAACAAGACAAACAAAAAAATCTCCGCGACTATCCATAAACTATCAAATCCGCCGCGTAATCTTCGGGCTAAGGGAGCATCTAATTCAATTAAGAAAAACCCCATCGCCATTGCTGCTAAATAACCAGAAAAGTAAGGCAATGCATGAGCGCTAATTACCAGGAATAAAGCTAAACTGGCAGCAATCACAGTATCTTGAACGATATTCTGAGTCCAGTTTTGTTTGGTTAATAGTAAAACTAATAAACGGGCTGCTAAATAGCCAAACAAGACTCCCAGCAATATTTGCATAATAATTTGGAACGGCAGCAGTTGGAGAGCAGTCAAAGTGAATCCCCCAGGTAGGGTAATCTGCTCAACACCTCCGTCACCTAAGAAACTTAGCAGTAGGCTGAAGACTAGTAATAGCAGCACATCAGATAAAGCACTACCAGTTAAAATTGCATCGGGAATTCCTTTTGTGACACCCCAACCTAAACTTTTCAACCTGAGCATTCCTGGGACGATGACAGCGGGAGATTCAGCGCCAATCACACAGCCCAACAGTAACCCAGTGGGAAAGTTAAATTTAAAAATTATCATCGCGGTAATTGCGATCGCGATCGCTTCTGTTGCTGCTGGCAAAAATCCTAAGCGCAGCGCCACTGTTCCCTGTTGAGCCAGTTTTTCTCTATCTAAACCCAATCCGGCTTTCATCAGAATAATCATTACCGCCAAGGTTCTTAATTCATCAGCAGCACCCAGCACATCTTCACTGATGACATTCCGAACTTGGGGGCCGAGAATAATCCCCACAAAAATCATGCCAATTAAAGGCGGAGCGCCTAAACGACGGGCAAGTTGACCGACAAAAAAGCCCATCATTAAAATCCACAATACACTGGCTAGCATTCCATGACTCCTTGAGGCGCGATTTGTAGACAGATGCTTTCTACAGGGGAGTCAGGTAATGCATTTAGCCAAGCCCTACTCTCCCGCAGTTAGCGAACAAAGTAGGGGCTATCAGCCTTCCATATCAGAATTTATCCGTTTGGAAAGGCGGTTTTGGCGAGCTCCATCACCATTAATAGTTTTTTATTAAGTTAATAATACCATTTTTGCTGTGAGTCAATATCTTTGGTATTCTACAAATAATATTAGGTAAGTAATGTATATCGTTGGCGGTATTATATGCTGCCATCATCAGAAAGTAATTATCAGCCTGTTGAAGATTCTCAAACAAAACTAGATCAGTTTTTAGTTTGTGGGCTAGGAAGTTTGGGTCAGCATTGCGTTGCAGTACTAAAAGAGTATGGTGCTGTTGTCAATGCTATTGATCAAGAACAACCCCAACATTTGGAAATACCAAATTTATTAAGTTTATTAGAAAACTTATTCATCGGAGATTGTCGTCAGAGCAGTGTTTTAGAACAAGCAAGCATTTCTCAGTGTCGAACTGTACTTTTAGTAACTAGTAATGAACGAGTAAATATAGAAGCTGCCTTTGCCGCAAGGCTTTTAAATCCTCAAGTTCGCCTAGTTGTACGTTCTGACAAACAAAATCTCAATGAACTGTTAAGTCAAACACTTGGTAATTTTATTGCTTTTGAGCCGAATCAAATTTCCGCTTCTGGCTTTGCTCTTGCAGCCCTTGGAGATGACAATCTTGGATATTTCCAACTGGAGGAACGCCAATTTCGGGTAGTAAAGCGTCAGATTAAAATGAGTGATAACTGGGCTAATAAATTGCGTATACATGAATTAAATACCTTATATCGTCGGGTATTAAATCACGCTCATGATTCATTTCCTTTACCTAAAGAATTTCATCAGTGGGAACCAGAAGCGACATTAAACCCAGATGATACGATTATTTATATTGAAGTTACAGAGCAGCTTAAAAGTTTGAAACACATTGCTGCTGTGCGTAAGTACAACTGGCAGCAGTTATGGCAAGAGATTGTATTAGGCAGAGCATGGACAAATTTAAAAACAAAAGTAGCATATCTCTTGCGAAAATTATATCTTTATCAAAGTTTTCGGGTAGCAATTATCTGTGGAATTACAGTACTTTTTCTTTGGTGTTTTGGAACACTTATATATATCTTCAATTATCCTGAAAGTAACATAATAGAAGCATTTTATGCTATTGCTGTTTTGCTTTTGGGAGGATATGGAGATGTCTTTGGCGATGTGGATTTTAAAACACCACCAGAGCCGGCTGAAAATATGCCAGGGTGGTTGCGATTATTTAGCCTTGCACTAACTGTAATAGGTATAGGTTTTGTTGGGGTTTTATATGCGTTGCTAACTGATGCTCTGTTAAGTTCAAGGTTCCAGTTTTTCAATAGTTACCAGCCATCAATTCCCCAAAAAGACCATGTTGTACTTATTGGGTTAAATCGAGTTGGTCAGCGAGTCGCGACTTTGTTACAAGAATTCAAGCAACCTTTGGTGGGTATTAGCAGCACAGCACTTAATGCAGATTTTCTCAACAAAATACCACTGATTATTGATAATATTGCCGATGCTTTAGATAAGGTAAATCTTGCTAATAGTAAAAGTGTCGTTGTAGTTACGGACGATGACATGGAGAATTTGGAAATAGCTTTGATGGCATACGCTAAGAGTCCTAAAACTCGTGTGGTCATTCGGACTTATGACCGATACTTTCGTGATAATGTCGCACGGTTATTTCCTTATGCCCAAGTTATTTGCACCTCTGCTATTTCAGCAGAAGTGTTTGCTGCTGCGGCTTTTGGAGAAAATATTCTCAGCTTATTTAACTTCGATACTCAAACTATTTTGGTAGTAGAGTACATGATTGAGGCTGGAGATACACTGAATGGATTACTATTGGCTGAGGTTGCCTATGGTTATGGAGTTGTACCAATTTTATATCAAAATCTCAGGCGATCGCCTGTTAAGTTCATGCCTTCTGATCATACACAACTTGCTGTTGGCGATCGCCTAGTTGTTCTGGCAAATAGTCATAGCCTCCAGCGGATTGAACGAGGTGAAATGTTTCCTCGAAATTGGCAAGTACAGATTGAGAAAGTTTTAGCTCAAGATGCTATTTTTGATGGTGCAAATGAAATAAGTATAATATCAGGATGCAACATTGGCATAGCTAGAGAGTTGATGCATAATTTACCTGGACTGCTACCAACGGCATTATATAAACAACAAGCTCTTTTACTAGTGCGAAGGCTTAGTAAATTACGAGTTACAGCCCGCTTGAAACCATTTGTTCAGGATACAAATTGAACTGGGGATTGGGGATTGGGGACTAGGGACTGGGTAGTATCTGAAGGGTTATAAAAGTTTGTAGTAAGGACTTTAGTCCTGGATTTTTAAGCACTGAAGTGCTTACTACGAACTCATTATATTTAATGCGATAGACCACTAAGGACTGGGTACTGAACTGTATTGCCTTATATTTGTAAATACTTTTTCCTATTAATTACTAACAATAAAACAGCAGCGATCGCAAACAAGCTCCCAGTTATAAATGTTGCCTCTGCTCCCAGTGTTTGCCACAAGCCACCAGCTAGCAAACTAGCGGGTAAAAGCGCTAATCCTACAGCCAAATTGAAGAATCCAAAAGCAGTGCCGCGCAGATTTGCAGGGATACTATTTGCCACTAGCGTCAATAGCAATCCTTTACTCATACCCAAATGCAAACCATAAAGGGCAAACAATCCCCAGACTTGCCAAGATGTCTGCACGAAAGCAAAACCCAGATACACTAGAGCGTATAGAAAAAATCCGCCTACCAGTAGCCCAAATTTACCCACGCGATCGGAAAGTATTCCTATTGGGTAGGCGCTGAATGAATAGGTGATGTTCATCATCATTAATGTCAATGGGATGAGTGAGGTAGAAATACCTGTTTGTTCAGCTCGCAGCAACAAAAAAGCATTACTGGAGTTTCCTAAATTGAATAGCAACGCCACTGCTACAAGTACCCAGTATCCTTTACCCAAACTGCGTAAAGCTTCCCATTGCAGAGGATTGCTTCGGTTCCCTTGAATTTCACTTGTTTTTGGTTCGCGCACTCCCACTGCTAATAAAGCCACTGCGAAGAATCCAGGGATGAGTGCTAGCCAAAAAATCAGGCGGAAGTTGTTTTTGGAAGCAGCCATCAAGGCAAATGCTGCCAAAGGCCCTAAAAATGCTCCGATAGTATCGAGAGATTGACGCAATCCGTAGGCTGCACCGCGTACTTCTGGATTAGTGGAATCGGCAACCAAAGCATCACGGGGTGCTACCCGGATACCTTTGCCAATGCGATCGCTAAATCGAGCTATTAATACTCCAGTTGGGCTGGTAGCTACAGCGAATAGAGGTTTCATAAGGGCTGATAATCCGTAGCCAAACACCGCTAATCCCTTACGATGTCCCAAGTAATCACTCAATACTCCCGAAAAGATTTTTAAGATTGAAGCTGTTGCTTCTGCAATACCTTCAATGATGCCGACAGTTAAAATATTCGCCCCTAAAACTGATACTAGAAACAAGGGCAACAGAGAATTAATCATCTCGGAACTAATATCTGTCAGCAAGCTGACAAACCCCAAAACCCAAACAGTCCGGGGAATTTTCTGGACAAATTTATTTTGTAGCTGCATATTGCCTATTTCTGCGAAATCTATAGCCGATTCATTTGCGGCAAATATTTTTGAAAATATTATTACTATATCAGTATCTACAGCACTTGCTGTGTTTGCTACCACAGTGAGAATACTTTGCTTTCTTGAATTGCCAAAATCTGCGATCGCAATTTGTTTGATGCACAAAAATACTCACCAGATATTGAAGCTTTGAAAGCGTGTGAACTAGATTTTCAGCTATTTACTGAACAGGTATATCAAGCACAAGGAATAGATTTATAACTTGTATAAGTAACTGGATCTAAATTAATAACGATTGACTTATAATTTCTATCTATGCAAAAAATATTCCTGTAGATAGATGCATTTCTGGTATCTATAAATAAGTAATTTTATTACTAGTATATAAGTATCAAAAACAACTAAATTAGTATTTCTAAAAGTTAAGTGAGAAAACCGTACTTCTCTGATAGGTTTTCTGTACCATATATCTAAGTTTAGCTGGATACAATCGAAGTGTAGCTGAAGTAATGCTGTTTTTTCAAAAATTTACACAGCATTAGCAGGAGAGTGAAAACATGACAAATCAATTGAAAACGGCTGCTTTACTAGCTGCGCTAAGTGGTCTTTTAATCGCAATTAGTTACTGGGTAATTGGCGGTTCTAGTGGCTTGATTATCGGGATTGGCTTGGCAGCAGCAACAAACCTGTTTTCCTGGTATCAATCAGATAAGATTGCGCTAGCAGTATACCGTGCCCAGCCTGTGAGTGAAAAGGAAGCACCAGGACTTTATCGGATGGTGCAAAAATTGAGCGATCGCGCCAATATTCCCATGCCCAGAGTTTACATCGTCCCTAGTCAAGGTGCTAACGCCTTTGCTACAGGGCGCGATCCCGAACACGCTGCTGTGGCTGTCACCGAAGGTATTTTAAATATATTGCCAGAGGACGAACTCGAAGGTGTTATCGCCCACGAACTCACCCATATTATTAATCGTGACACCCTCACACAAGCTGTTGCTGCTACTGTTGCTGGTGCTATCTCATTCCTAGCCCAAATGGTTAGTTACAGCCTATGGTTTGGCGGTGGTTCACGAAATGACAACAGAGGTGGAAATCCAATAGGAGTTTTATTAACAGTTATACTTGCACCAGTGGCGGCGACAATTATTCAGCTAGCAATTTCGCGCACACGAGAATTCTCTGCTGATGCCGGTTCTGCTAGATTAACTGGTAATCCCCGCGCCTTAGCTAGGGCATTGCAACGGTTAGAAGTCTCAGCAAAGCAGATACCTTTAAATGCCAATCCAGCTTATGAGCCTTTATTAATTATCAATTCCATCTCTGGACAATTTCTGGGTAACTTATTCTCCAGTCATCCTGCTACAGAAGTGCGAGTTGCAGCATTGCTGAAATTAGAGCAAGAACTGCCAACAAAAACTTATTAATTTGTCATTTGTCATTTGTTATTTGTGAAATTTGCAATGACTTGTTACTACTATTAGAGGGTGCAGTTTTCATCAACGATCACACTTTGCAATTAGGGATGTTTTAACGATGAATGCTAACAATATTGAATCCATTGAAACCACAGTAATTGAATCTACCGAATCCATAGTAATTGTAGAAATCAGTTCTGAAACCGACGAATTAGTGGAAACTGAAATGGCTGGCGAAACTGATGAGGTGAAGCGCGAAACTAAAGCGCTGATTGAGGCGCTAAAAAGACGCGCTCAAGCTGAGGCTGATTCAGCAGGTACTCTCACCCGTGAGACATATTTGAAAGTTGTGCGTCAAGCACGGGCATTAATTGAAGGAAGAAAATTGATAGAACGCGATCGCTTAGAAGACTCTTGGGCGGTAATTCAGGATGAAGCTGAGAGAAACTGGCACTTATTAATGAAAGATGTAGTAGACTTCAGCTTTCGCCTACAAAAGGCGGCCATTGCTGCTTGGGATACCTTCAATAACCCTTATTCTCGTTAAAAATGGTGCGAAGGATGCGATCGCAGATATAGCCATTTTCAAACCCAGTTCCCAATCAGAGACTGGGAACGAGACAAACCACATCTGTCGTAGGGAACATTGCTCATTGGTGTCAACTTAACGTGAAACCGCTTGTCCGCCGGGAATTGAAATTCCCGTCTCATAGCTAAAGTCATCTGAAGATGACTAAATATCGCCAAAAATCTCCAGTCTACTGAAGTAGACTTAAGCTATTAGCCCGAAAATAAATTTTCGGGCGGGCATGGAAGCCAACAGATAAGCCATTTCTAGCTTAAGTTGACACCAATGAGCATTGCTGTGCCCTTACCGCATGGTCTATTTACCTGAAAATAGCTGTAAATTTTGAATTCAAAGCGACGTGACTGTGGCAACTGCGGTAGCTAAATCTTGTTCATCCATAAATAAAGATATATGGTATATGTAAGACACAGTAATCCTATCAAGGATCTGTAGATTTAGTTGCAGAGGTACAGTAGCAGTGGGCATAGTAGTTGAGAACGTCTCCAAACAATTCGGGAGTTTCAAGGCAGTTGATCAGGTCAGCCTGGAAATTAAGAGTGGTTCGCTAGTTGCGTTGCTCGGGCCATCGGGATCAGGTAAATCTACGCTACTACGGTTAATTTCAGGGTTAGAAATGCCAGATAGCGGCAAAATACTGCTTACCGGTAAGGACGCTACATACCAAAGCGTGCAAAAGCGAAATATTGGGTTTGTGTTTCAGCACTATGCCCTGTTCAAGCATCTAACTGTCAGGCAGAATATTGCCTTTGGCTTGGAAATTCGTAAAGCACAGCCAAAGAAGATTAAGGGGCGCGTAGAACAGTTATTAGAATTAGTGCAATTAACTGGACTAGGCGATCGCTATCCATCACAACTTTCTGGTGGTCAAAGACAACGGGTAGCATTAGCCAGGGCACTAGCAGTAGAACCGGAAGTATTATTGCTAGATGAACCCTTTGGCGCACTTGATGCTAAAGTCCGCAAAGACTTACGGGCATGGTTACGCCGCCTTCATGATGAGGTTCATGTTACCACGGTTTTTGTCACCCATGACCAAGAGGAAGCAATGGAAGTTTCCGATGAGGTTGTAGTGATGAATAAAGGACGTGTGGAACAGGTGGGGACACCATCTGAAATTTACGATAATCCTGCTACGGCATTTGTGATGAGCTTCATCGGCCCGGTGAATGTATTACCTAGCTCCTCAAAGATTTTTAAAAGTAGCGGATTTGATGCGCCACACCCACAAGTGTTTTTGCGTCCGCAAGATGTGATTTTTGAAAAGGTTGCCAACGATGCCACTACGGTTGCGACAGTGAGCCGATTGATACATTTGGGTTGGGAAATTCAGGTAGAATTAACTTTCGATGACGGACAAGTGGTAATGGCGCATTTAACACGCGATCGCTTTAATGACTTAGAGTTAGAACCCAAGCAACGAGTGTATGTAAAGCCAAAGGATGCAAAGTCCTTCCCAGTGTCTTATTCAATTTGAAGGAGGCAGGGGGCAGGAGGCAGAAGGCAGGAGGTGAAAAAACTCCATACAAGTCAAAAAGCTTTATTGCCTATTGCCTATTGCCTCCCTACGCAAGTAAGTCCAAAAATCAAAGCGGATTCCTATATATCTGAGGTAATTAACTGCCCTTGGGTACTGTATCTCCAGGCCCGGCGGTGACAATCACTAGATTTTCCGGCTTAATTAAATCTTCAATTGCTTGTTGCATATCAGCCATAGTTACTGCTTGAATCCGCTGGGGAAACTCTCGGATTTCCGATCGCGAAAGCCCCAAAACAGAATTATCCAAAATGATGCTGGAGACGTTACTGGGATTGGCTAAATCCACGGGATAGCTATTGCTAATTGAACGTTTTGCTGTGTTAAATTCAGCTTCAGTCACACCTTTTTCGCGTAACTGTTTGAGTAAAGCGAGAGTACTAGCGATCGCTTTTTGAGTATCAAGAGGAGCAGTCTGCATTTGAATCAAGAACGGGCCAGGATTGATGCCGGCGGCAAAACCACTGTATATACCGTAAGTCAAACCCTGGCGATCGCGTACTTCTGTACCCAGGCGGCTCGATAAGGTATCACCACCCAAAATTTGATTTAGCACCAGTGCTGCATAATAACGTGGGTCTTTCCGAGAGATGCCATTGTAGCCGATGTAGGTAACAGCCTCAGCTTTACCGGGAATTACTTTGTTGAGTCGTGTCAAAGTTTGCGGTAATGGTACGGGCTGTATTTTCAGAACAGGTGGTTTACCTGTGGCTTGCCATTTACCAAACACCTGATTCAGCAAAGTTTTTACCTGAACTGGATCAAAGTCTCCCACTAAGGCGATCGTTGTGGTATCCGGTCGATAGTGTGTCTGGTAGAAACTCAGCAAATCATCACGAGTCAGGTTCTTTAAACTCTCGGCTGTAGGAAAGCTGTGGAACGGATGATTTTCAGGGTAAATTGTCTGCTGAAATACTTGTCGTCCCAATCCTCTAGGATCATCTAGCTGGACTTTCAGATTTGTCAATGCCCGTTGGCGACTCAGTTCTAACTGATCGGCGGGGAAAGTGGCGTTTTCTAACACATCTGCCAGAGTTTGAATCAATATCGGCAGATTTGCTGAAAGTCCCTCACCGCTAACGTTAACTCCCTCGCGGCTAGCACTGAAGTTCAAACCTGCTCCCCGATCTTCTAAGGTTTTTGCTAGGGTCAGAGCATTTTTAGTCTGCGTCCCATTCATTAAGTTGTTTGCAGTCAGATTCGCTAATCCAGCTTTTTGATTACCGTCAAATTCAGTACCGGCGTCAATCTGTCCACTCAGGTTAATGGTAGGAAGGTTGCGATCGCTCAAAAGCAAAACCTTCAAACCATTATTTAAGCTAAACTCCTCTGGAAGCGATTGTTTGCCCGAATTTGTCGCTGATGTCGCAGGTGGCAGATATTTCGCCAGTTCTGCTGGATCTACAGGCTTACCAGGGCTGAAATTTTCCACCGTGCGTCCAGAACTAGCGCTAGTCCCTGGTTGACCATCTGGTTGAGTTGGCTCAAAGAAGCCGATGGTTTGTTTAGCGGGATTTAAGTAAGTTTTGGCTACTTTCTGTACTTGGGTTGGGGTGACTTTAGCGATCGCTCCCAAATACTGTTCAATAAAACGATAATCGTCCGCTACAGTTTGGTTATATCCTAGTAGACTGGCTTGACTAGTAATATCTTGATTCCCCAATACATAAGAGGCTTGCAGTTGCGTCTTCGCCCGATTTAATTCTTCTGAGCTAACAGGCTGCTGTTGCAATTTTGCGAAAGATTCTTGGAGTACCTGGGCAATTTTTCTTAACTCTTGACCCGGTGCTGCCGTAGCATTAATTTCATACCAACCTGGTTCAATGAGTTCAACAGCACCGCCACTAACTGAACTGGCGAGTCCAGATTCTACCAACGCCTGGTAAAGTCTAGAACTGCGTCCACCCGTGAGAATGGCATCCATCACATCAATTGCCGGCACATCAGGATGCTTGATGTCTGGGAGAGGATACAGCGCTTGTAGTAGTGCCGCACTTCCAGGTTGTTTGAGAACAATTGGCGTTTTTGTAACATTAGAGGCGGATGAAGAAGGCGTAGTCAGCGTATTCCCACGTCTTTGTGTTCTCGCGTCTCCGTTTCCTGTTTTTGTCAACTTCCCGTAAGCTTCTTTAACAACTTTCAGTACAGGTTCTGTGGCAAAATCTCCTGTAATCACCAAAGTGGCATTTTCTGGACTGTAGTAGGTTTGGTAATAATTCCGTACCTGCTCCACCGTAAATTTTTCTACATCGGCTTTTGTGCCTCCCACCGGTAAGCCATAAGCTCGATTGGGAAAAGCATTTCGCATGACTTCCCGATTCAGACGATATTCAGGTGAATTTTCGTATCCTTGCAACTCGGAAATTACTACCCGCTTTTCACTTGTCAGTTGCTCAGACCCAATTAAAGCATTTTTCATGCGATCGGCTTCTAGTGTCAGCAGTGCTTCGAGTTTGTCTTGCTGCACAGTGCCAAAGTAAGCTGTTTCGTCATAACTAGTAAAAGCATTGAACTGGCTACCCAAGGCACTAAACAACCGTCCAAACTGCACAGGACGATCAGTTGTACCTTTGAACATCAAATGTTCTAGCTGGTGAGAAATGCCATTCTCTCCCTTAATCTCGTTGCGTGAACCAACTTTATACCAAACTTGCACACTCACCACTGGAGCAGTATGGACTTCTTTGGTTAGCACCGTTAAACCGTTGTCTAATAGCGTTTTTTGCACCCCTTGGGTGAATGAGAGAGTCGATACAGGTGCAACTGCTGTAGGTGTTGCAGCATTGATGAAACTGCCCGAAAACGGCACAACAGTTAGGAGAAGGCTGAGTAAAAACCCGATAAGCATATATGAACGTAGCTTCATAGGTAATTTGAAAATAAAACACAATTAAAGAAGAAATGCAAAGACCAAATTTTAAAAGTTCCACAACCTCTTATTAAATTAGCGACGCCGATAGCGTAGCGTTAGCGAGTCGTCGAGCGTCATAGTCCATCGGAGACAATAAGTAATTTAGGTCATCGCTCTCTTATCTACAATTAACGTTTAATTTCTGTGGGAAAGTTAGGAATTAACAAAGATTGCTTTAATTCACCTTGCTCATTATAAAACTTCATTTGACCTTGTTCATTACATAACCATACTTCCACAGCTTGAGCTTCTAAATATAAATTTCTTTTAAATTCCATTTCTTCCAAAGTGTTACCACTAGATTTAACTTCTACACAAATTTCTGGTGCAATAGACGCTGATACTTCATCTTCAATTTGATAAAAACGTTCCTCTGAACACCAGACAACATCAGCAACTTTCACACTGTCTGATGTGTTGATAGCACATTCTGGCATTACCTCTC
>JBGTMK010000327.1:0-2689 GCA_041743605.1 Nostoc sp. | reverse complement strand
TCGACCGCCGATAATTTCTAACAAACTATTATCAGCTAAATAATTCGTGATCATCAACAAGTCTGTGGGCAATTCTTGGGCATTAAGTCGAAGGGCTGCGTTGTATATACGACCATGAGCGCTGATATAGAAGTGGTGCGGCTTCAAAATGTCGCGGACACGTTCTATGGCTACTGGGTCAAGCAAAATGCCCCCAAGTATCGCCTCTTCAGATTCAATGCTCTGTGGTGGTAGCTTATTGGCTGTGGTGGCAAAAGGAATTACGTTGTCGTCACTGGCGTACATATTAATCTCTGATTTCGATTAGGTCTAAATTTTTACAGTCAGATACCCGCAAAAAGAATGGTGTAGGGTGTGGGATAGAACCATTAAATTTATTCACAATTAGGTCGCAGCGCTTGGGATGGGGCTAAATTCTGACCCTATACCCCACACCCTACACCCAGCCTCTTCGGGGCTTGGTCAATCAGGAATATCTACAAATCTTTCAGGAAACTTGGCGCTTGCCCATTCGTACCATTTAGCAGATACTTTATGCTTGCAAAACTTAGATAGTCCCTCTGACTGGAGCATACTGTAGTAGTGATCGTGCATCCGCGCCTCCCATCTGGGAAAATCATACTTCTTGCGCTGTTTCTCTACTTCTGCGGGGTCATCAGCAAAGTTGTTAATTTTGCGCTCTAATTTCCTGCAACCCGCTTTCCATTGCTCAAATAAGCAAAATATCTCTGTACTACCTTCATCTTTCTTAGAAAGCACTGCGGCTACGTATGGGGCAACGTTGTTAATGTCTTTGTTCTGCGATCGCTGATAGGTCTGATAGTAAAGCAGAAAATCCACTTCTTTAACTGGGTCATCACTGAAAACCACAAGTTGAGAATGATTCTCACGCGCCGCGCCGGACTTTAGATCCTCATGAGTGGATTTCTCGTTAGTTGCAGAGATTTTCTCTTTTTTAACAGCGTAGTGATTATCTGGAAGTGCTTTTTCTTGGTCAATTTCTTTCCTTTCTTCTTCCTCTTTTTCCTCCGTCTCTCCAGTGATCGATTGAGGTAATATTATTTCTTTAATCTTATTAGAAGGCTGCGAGGTATGCTGTGAATGAGTTTCAGCCCGTACCCCATCCATTTTTGGCACTATGCCATCCATTTTTGGCACTATGCCATCCATTTTTGGCACTATCGGTTGATGTGTATCATTTACATCATCCATTTTTGGCACTATCGGTTGATGTGTATCATTTACATCATCCATTTTTGGCATCATGGATATTGGAGCAGTATTTGTATTGTTAATTTTTTGTACTAGAGATAAGTCTTTCAGCAGTAATGCTCCAACTTTTATGGGGTCAACGCGATAAAACTTAGCTGCATTGCCCTTGTTCTTTTTTAGTTGACAAGAAATTACGTAGCTTGATTCCTCTAGCCCCAGCAACAAACGTTGAATACTACGTTGTGATCCTAGCGCCGGATATGCGTTTTCCCACTCTTTGTAAGTAGCGCTAGTCCACCATTCCCCATCATGAAAGTAGCCATACTTGTTGAGTCTGGCATTGCTCAAACACCAGCTTTCAATGATTTGAATCAATAAAGCTTGGTTAACACCTACTACATTTGCTACGCTCCAATAGAGCTTAGTATATGCAGGTTCATAGCCGTGAGTAAGTCGATAAGCTGTAATCGGGCCTGCTGCGGTCAGTGTTGTAGTTCCCTGTGTAGCATTCATTTGTATTACCTCGAAATCTTCTAGATTTCGGATAACTCCTCATATTGCAAACTCGCGTCGCTAAGTTATTTAAGTTATTATGGTTATAGCGAACGCAGTGTACCCAGTACCAAGAAGTGTCCAGCCTCTTATTGCACTTGGAGTTACCCGGCGTGTTTAAATCAATAAAAATCCAGCCTTTGCTGGTACGCATCCCCTCTAGTTTCTGCTAGTGGGGATATCCGTTTTGAGGAGAGGTGCTAAATTGTCTGCACCCTCTCAGCTCCCATTTGCCCTCTCCAGGGCTGCCGTTTCTATATCGCCGCTTCCCTCTGGAATTGGGGCTAGGATTTGTTTTGAAAGACTTTTGCATTGCAGTTTTCCTAAATACAAAATTTGTTTTACGCGATCGCTTAATCTTCCCTCCATTCCAATAACTCACAAGGCTGGATTTTATAGCAGTCACAGATTTTGTTAAGCGCTAATCCATTAGGTATTTGCTCAGAATTGTCATATAAGTTGTAAACAGTCGTTTTGCTTAACCCTGTGCGCTCACTGAACTCATAGCGCGTAATTTTGAGCTTTTCGTCAATAAACCTCCTTATCGTGTTGCGAACTGGCATAGAAATCCGTCTGGTAATAACAGACCCCTATTAAAGCATCTTATAAGGAATGTTGTTATACACAGCTTTATTTAATTAAAATTAGCTTGCTATTAATAGCTATCTTGTATTAATATAGCCATTGTAAGGCTGAAAAGACAAGGGCAGTCAAAACAGTCAAGGGCTGACAAAGGTTTCACCCACAACGGCTTAATGACCGCAAGTATCCAAAAGTCTTGCACGGCAAATATTTTCAAAACTTTAATAACTACATAGAGCGGTAGTCATTCCGCTCACTAAACTTGATGCCTGCATTCATCAGGAGTTATTTATCAATGCGAGTCAGTATTAGACAGCCATTGCAGCCATTTATTAATGCAAAG
>JBGTMK010000326.1:0-2240 GCA_041743605.1 Nostoc sp. | reverse complement strand
CGGCTTTTGGCTGGACTTACGCAAGAACAGTTTGCACCAACTCTCGGCGTAACATATACCACGATTAACCGTTGGGAGAATGGACGCTCTAAACCGTCGCCGCTAGCGATGGAGAAGATTGAGGGGATGTTGGAGAAGATGGGCGACGAGGGTCAGGATTTGTTGGCTAAGTATTTGCCGAATTAGTTGTTTGCTCAGTTTTGGTGTGAGTGGTAAGCATAGTTCCAATACGTTCTGGGGGGCAATTTACGACCCGCGCGATCGCTATAAAGTGGCCGGGTACACTATCGCACGATTAATAGTTGCGTTCCCCAATGTTATGAAAATCTTGAATTTCCTCAAACCCAAACCAACCCAACCAACAATTGATAGTTACGGGTAAACGAGTAGCGACGTTGAGCCTCAACAGATTCCATCTTTGCTAGATATATTTTCTTGATATAGAGGCATCACCTATTATGTCCCCGGACGAGAGCGAATATGATCGGGTATATGATGGCGATCGCCTAATATTTCGAGCATTGGGCCATTAACGTCAAATTTAACCATACTTACCGACGCGACCAAAATATTCACCCGATAGCGATAGCGTCCCAAATCAATTCCCAGTAAACTGCAAAGCATAATCCTAATCGTATCTTTATGGGAAACTACTAAAACATTACCTTGGGGATGTTTTTCTTGAATTTCAGCAATTACAGGCATAGAACGGTTAGCAATATCTACCGCAGTTTCTCCACCTAGTGGTGCATTCCAAGCGGGTTCTGTCACCCATTTTAGATAGTTTTGGGCGTAATTCTCTTGAGCAAACGATTTACTCTTCCTTTCCCATTCGCCGTAACTACCCTCTCTAAGTCCGTCACGCAACTGCATATCCATACCGATAGCATCACAAAATGGCAATGCTGTTGCAATTGCGCGCTTCATCGGGCTAACATAAACAGCCTCCCACAACAAGCTTTGATAAACATCGGCAAAACTCTTTGCCATCTGCATCCCTTCTGTTGTCAACAGAGCATCAGTTTCACCGCAGAAATTACCACTTTGACTAAAAGTAGTTTCTCCATGTCGCAGTAAATATAAATTGAGTGTCATATAGCTTGTATAGCGATTGGGATCAAGGAGGAGTGCAAAAATAAACTACCATCAATCTCGCAATCGAGTCTGTGACACTAGGACAAAGTAATCAACCAAAAAAGTCAATTCCCTCACAAACACCTCTGGCATCGTCAGGCGATGTCTAGCGACAAGCCGCAAAGCGGCTACGCATTTTCACAGAAATAACTGTTGAAGTGCGCCGTTCTTAGAGGATGCATGGCGATCGCCTACGCTTGAGTAAAAATTCACATCCTCATGAGTTAAGCTGATGTGCATTTAAACTGGGATTTTTGAGAGCTTTTTAGCAGGAATAATTGCTACAAAGCTTGCTATGTATGAATAAAAATTAGCTACATTTTTCATTTTACACAAGTATATTAAAAGAGATATTTCCTTTCAAAACTTGCTTGAGTGATACCAATGCAGACACAGGTGTTAGAACTAGAAAAAGTCGCTGACAAAATTAGAAAACTATTCGCATTGAGCCAATCTCCCAACGAAGCAGAGGCAAGCGCCGCCGCAGCTAAAGCCCAAGAAATGCTAACCCGGTACAATTTATCGATCGCCTCACTCCAAGATTGGACACCTCAACCACTAGAAGAAGAAGTCATTCGCCAGTTCAAACGCATGACCTCATGGAAATTTATTTTACTAAGTGGTGTTTGTTGGGGGAATTACTGCTCTGCGATCACTAGACACTACCATAGCGGGTCTAAAATGATTATCTTAGGGCGAAAAGTGAATATCGTCTCTACTCGGATTCAGTTTGAGTATCTTGAACAAACTATTGAACGACTGGCAAAACAAGCCGTAGGCGATCGCGCTTTTAGAAATGCTTTTAAATTAGGTGCTGCTAATAGATTTGTAAATAGGATTCTTGAGAATCGTGAACAACAGAAAAATGGAGGGATTGCTGGAACTGCTGAATCAGTTGCAGTACCCGCCATTATCGTGCAAGCGCTCTATGAAAAACTAGAATCTGAGTTAGAAGCATATCTAAATGGGAGCATCCCAGTTTTTATTCTTCAAAAAAATGTAAAAAAAGTATGAGAAGGTAAGGGAGTAACCCACGCGATCTCTTCCATAGGAGCAGTTATGACTGAAGAAGAAAACCAACTTGTAATCGAACACGCTCGTGCGAT